>JACFNM010000025.1 GCA_019454915.1 Chitinophagaceae bacterium | reverse complement strand
GAATTAACGATGCCAATGACGGCACTGATAAAGAGGTTATAATCTATGCAATCTGATAGAATCTCATTATCGCTCCACATAATGATTAATACTTTTAAGTGCTGGAAATAATAAGGATAATCAGATGGCAAACTTTTGATCTTACGAATCCATGTGAAAGATTATGGGTCAGCCCTAAGATTTATCCAAATGCAATAGTCATCCAAAATGAAGCCATGTAAATAAATTATTAAAACTATGGTTTTTTTATATAATATCTTATAAATCAATTTGTTATAGATTTTTTACCTGCTCACTATGAGTGAACAGATAAAAAATGTGAACAAAATTTAAAAAATGTTCATTATTTTTACTTGTTCATTATTAGAGAACACATAACAAAAGTGAACATGGAAGCCACGCTTATAAATAAAGCCCTACAGAATTTAGATAATGAAACCGGCCTTCGGGTGGGCTGGGAGCCTCCCGTGTTGAACAATGGAGCGGATGGAAGGCTGACATTATACTATAATGGAAAGGACTTCACCTATTATGTAATTACCCAAAATGAAGTCCGGCAGTATCACTTGGGAAAGATAATGAATCTGGCAGCTACACATCATCCACTCCTGGTCATTGCAGAAAGAATTTTGCCGCCGGTAAAGAAAGCATTGCAGGAAAAAGGGATAGCCTACCTTGAAACCAACGGCAATGCTTTTCTACAAAATCCCCCTCTTTATATCCACATTGATACACACCCACCCATTCGCAAAGATAAGCCTGTAACTAACCGGGCATTTACCAAAACCGGCTTAAAGGCCGTTTTTCATTTTCTTAATAACAAAGATGCAATCAATGATAATTTCCGGAAAATAGCTGCTGATACGGGAATTGCCCTGGGTAATATCAAATACATTATAGACGGACTTACTGAGGCGGGTTATATACTGAAAGCAAACAGAAACGATATCCGCTTAAAAAATATTACTACGCTGCTGGAAAGATGGATCGCGGGATACCGTGAAACATTAAAACCCAGCCTGTTCACCGGAACCTTTCGATTCCCGGATAAACAGGCAATTCAAAACTGGAGGAGCCTGAACCTCCAACTCATTGATGCAGCATGGGGAGGTGAACCCGCAGGGGATTTACTTACCGATTACCTCAAGGCTAACCACCTGCAATTGTACACTCCTCTGCCTAAAAACCAGGTAATGCAACAATGGAAACTCATACCCGACAAAAACGGGGAACTGGAAGTATATAAACAGTTTTGGCAAAAAACAACTGAAGTTCCGGCACAGACTGTTCCGCCACTACTCATCTATACCGATTTGCTCATTACGGAAGATCCAAGATGTATTGAAACCGCAGAACGCATCTATAAAAAATATCTGAAAGATGAATTTGAAAAGGATTGCCCTCGAAGCGCTAAAGCCTTTATTTGATGAATTGAACACAGCATTTACTGCGGCAGGGGTTGATTTTTACCTGATAGGGGCCATAGCAAAAGAATACTGGTTTAATCGTGGTGGTAAAACTTCAGCAGGGACAAAAGACATTGATTTTGCAGTACTGGTTGCAAGTCAGGAAGATTATGGAAATATCCGCAACTATCTGAAGGATAAAGGATACTCCGACACAAAAGAAAATGCTTACGTACTTATCAGTCCAACGGGTGTGCAGATAGACATATTGCCGTTCGGGGAAATTGAGATAGATGAAACCGTTAAAATAATAGGCGAAGGCATGACCAGCATTCGTGTAAATGGATTTAAAGAAGTCTATAATGCAGGAACTGAAGAAGCTGAATTATCTACAGGGCATATCTTCAAAGCAGCAACGCTGCCCGCTATTGTCTTACTTAAACTTATAGCTTATGATGACAGGCCGGAAGCCCGCCTCAAAGATGCCAGAGATGTCGCCAGTATTGTTCAACACTTTTTTGATCTTCAATCCGACTTCATCTATGAATATCATGTTAATCTTTTCGAAGATGAATCCGATAAGGATATCGTAGATATTGGCGCTATCGTTATTGGAAGGGAGCTAAAAAAACTCTGCGCAGATAACGGGGCCCTGAAAAAAAGAATCCAAGATATACTGGAGCGGGAAATAGCTGGTGGTGCTGACAGCAAATTCATCCGACAGATGGTACAGGAAACACAAAGCAATGCAGAGAAAATGCAGAACTGGCTAATACATCTTATAACGGGATACATTTCTTATTAAAAAAAAATTCTTGGAAAGAACCATCATCTGTCAGGCGGGACGACCCTCTGATTAATCCCGTACATACGGGGCTCTAACCAACTGAGCTAATCTTCCCTCTGGCACGAAATCCGGGTCAATAAGCTTTTCAATTAACTTCTTGCTGTGATTTTTCTTTATGAATCTCTCAAGCCTCATTGCGGCACCTTCATTTTCTCCACAACTAAATAATGCCCTAAGTATCCAGGGGCCGGTGATTAGATGTAAACGTATTGAAATGCTCCTGATAATTATGCTCATTCAATCGGCGATTTATATCGGTTGTATAACCAACATAATATATATCTGAGGCAACTGAATAAAGAATATAGATAAAATACATAAAAAACGCCTGACATTTTGGTGCCGGGCGCTTGCTCCCCCTGCTGGACTTGAACCAGCGACCCTCTGATTAACAGTCAGATGCTCTAACCAACTGAGCTAAGGAGGAATAAGGGCGGCAAAAATAGGAATTTTTGATTAGATAAAACAAACAATTCAAACGGATTTTTCTTTTTATCAAGTTCCCGATTCTTAGGTTTTTGATTCTTCCCCTAAGGAGGAATTGCCTGATGATAAATTAAAAAAGGCAAATCATATATCTTCAGTAAATTTGTACCCCATTTAGGATAAATTATATTTTCAACATTTAAATATATAGATTATGTCATTTACATTACCGGCTTTGCCATACGCACATAATGCACTGGAACCTCATATTGACACGCTAACCATGCAAATCCACCATGGAAAACATCACCAGGGATATATAGACAATCTTAATAAAGCCATCGCAGGTACGCCGAACGAAAACAAATCACTGGAAGAACTGGTAAAAAATGCAGGTAGCATCAGCACCGCAGTTCGTAACAATGGCGGAGGTCATTGGAACCATAGTTTTTTCTGGGAAATCCTCTCTCCCAACGGGGGCGGTAAACCATCCGGAAAATTAGCAGCAGCTATTGATGCAGCGTTTGGCAGTTTTGATGAATTCAAGGCCAAATTCGCCGCAGCAGGCGCTACCCGCTTTGGTAGCGGCTGGGCATGGCTGATTGTAAAAGATGGTAAACTGGAAGTAACCAGTACACCCAACCAGGATAATCCATTGATGGATGTGGCTGAGGTGAAAGGAACGCCCATTCTGGGAGTGGACGTATGGGAACACGCTTACTACCTGAAGTATCAGAACAAACGTGCCGACTACCTTGCCGCTCTCTGGAACGTGATTGACTGGAAAAAGGTGGAAGAAAAATTTGAAAAAGCATAAGGCAGTAGTAGGATAGTATGAAAAGCCAGCTTACGAGTAGCTGGCTTTTTTGTTATCTGACTTTTTTCAGTTAAACGCCTTTCCTTCTCACGGCACGGGATCATAACCATGCCCACCCCAGGGGTGACAGCGGCTAAAACGCTTCAGAGCCAACCACCCGCCTTTAAAAATCCCATATTTTTTTATAGCCGTAATAGCATATTGAGAACAGGTGGGCGTATAACGGCACTTGGGTCCTAAAGCAGGAGATATTACAAGCTGATAGAACCGGATGAGCCCGATAAAAGGCCAACTAATAATTTTACGCACGATTTTCATCTATCTATACCTTCCATTAGTTTCCTCAAAATTACCTGTACTTTTTCTTTTACCAGTAAGAAATCGGGTAACTCCTTGCCGGTGAAGATAAAAAACAGAAGAAGTTGTTTATCCGAATTTTCCAACTTTTGCTGAAGCTCCTGCTTGGATAAGCGATAAGCCTCTCTGGTAAGCCGCTTGATCCTGTTTCGGTCAACCGCTCTCTTAAAATGTTTCTTACTTACGGTAACGCCCATTTGCAGGGAAGAATGGGGATCCTTCGCGGAGGGAGGCAAATCCATATATTTTAGTAGAAATGGAAATACGGACATAGTTTTCCCTTCGCTGAACAACTGTTCTATTAACTTTCGACTCTTAAGCCGCTTCTGCCTACTAAGAGAAAACGATTGTTTCAAGGCTTCAAAACCTCCTTGTATAGATTATCCAATCATACAAAAATAGCTCCAATCACGGAGCTATCTTATATTTTCTACAAGGCTGTTTTGTCAGCCCCGACTAATAATTTGTATTATTTTACGCCCTTTTCGTCGGAGACGGTCAGTTTCTTGCGTCCCTTTCTTCTACGGCTGGCTAAAACCTTACGGCCGTTGGCGGTTTGCATACGCTGGCGAAAACCATGTACTGACTTACGACGACGTTTATGCGGTTGAAATGTACGTTTCATAATAAATTACTTTTTCGCTTTTTTGAAATAGGGGTTCGGGAGAAGCGAACCGGGTTTCAAAATCATTTACCATTTCCAGACGGGTCACCACACCCTTTCTGTTCTGGCTGGATGAAAGGACGGCAAAGGTAACTGATTCAGCTGAAATTCATCCCTTTTTTTAAAATTCTTCTCTAATCTATGCTCACATACCCGGATGCTACGGGTTTTCCAAAGAAAACAGCCGCGTGCCGGTCGAAATCTTCCGTGCAATCCGTTGTATAGAATTGTTGCGTGCCCAGCTTGCTGCACCGGTTATCCATCTCCGGATGACGCTCCAAATAATCTTTCAGGCTGAGCGCTACTATGTCTCCCTGAGAAAGCAGTGCGATTCCGTCCGGAAGAAAAGCCCTTATTTTCTTTTCTAATAAAGGATAATGTGTACATGCCAATAAAATAGTATCTATATGGCTCCCTTTGCCCAATAAATTTTCAACATTCTTTTTTACAAAATAATCAGCTCCTTGATGCTGATACTCATCATTTTCAATCAGCGGAACCCACATGGGGCATGCCTCCTGATACACCTCAATCTCGGGGAAGAATTTTTTTATCTCAATAGGATAAGAACCGGATTGCACCGTGCCTCCGGTTGCCAGTATGCCAACCTCTCCCGTGCCAGTAAATTTCCCCATAACCTCTGCTGTTGGCCGAATGACCCCCAATACGCGGTTTTCAGGATTCAATCTGGGAAGATCGTGTTGTTGTATGGTACGTAACGCTTTGGCTGAAGCGGTGTTACAGGCTAAAACCACCAATGGACAACCCTTTGAAAACAACCACTGCACACATTGCAGGGTGTAGCGATACACCGTATCAAATGAGCGGGTTCCATAGGGCGTCCTGGCATTATCGCCAAGATACAGAAAGTCATAGTCCGGCAGGGTGCGGACAAATTCCTTAAGTATGGTCAATCCGCCGTAGCCGGAATCAAAAACGCCGATCGGATAGCAGCTCATTGATCAAAGATAATTTCATTTTGCAGACCACCGATAGTATCTCCGGTTATCCGACACAATTTTCACACCCTTCATCACCAAAAAACCGCCCCCTTACAGGGGCGGTTCCTCTGATACCAATTTTGCAAAAATTATTTCTTGTTTCCGGCTGCCGGCTTGGCGGGTTCCGCAGCAGGCGTATTAGCCGGCGGTAATTTCACGCCCAGCTTCTTGGCTATCAACGGCAACAAATCATCCGTATGAGGCGCCACCAGCAAAGCATCCTGCTTAAACACCCAGGTGTATCCGCTTTCCTTAGCTACAGTATTAATCAATTCAAAAGCTTTTGTGAAATAGGGATTCAATATCTCCTGTTGTTTCCGCTGCATTTCTGCCTGCCTGAACTGGTCCCAGTTCTGAATGATAGATAAATACTGATTGGCTTCCTGTTCCACCGTTTGTTTGATGGCGGCGGGTGTTGCGGGAGACTTGGCAATAGAATCTTTACGCTTATACTCGCTCACATAAAAAGGCAGCGTGTTATCCAATGAGTCCTGACGGAATTTTTGCAAGATGGAATCTGCCTTTTTGATATCAGGCATAATGGAAACAACGTCCTCAATGCTGGCGTGTCCGAATTTGTTCTGAGCTTTAGCAACACTTCCGAATAAAAAGAGTACAGATGTAATGGCGATAAAAGAAAAAACCTTTTTCATATTAGTCAATGTTTCTGTTTTATTGGTTTTAAGATGAAATTACAGTTGTATTGGTTTGTCAGTAGTAAATATTTAACAATTATTTCCCAGCCCCCAGCATCTTCAATACATCCTCGCTCCTATCCAGTTTTGGGTCGGCAAAGATAACAGTAATTCCTTCACTTTTATCCAAAATAAAATCATATCCCCGCTCTACGGCTAATTTTTCTACGGCGTTATATACCCTGTCCTGAATGGGTTTAATCAATTCCTGTCGTTTTTTAAAGAGATCCCCTTCATAACCAAAGCGCTGGCGCTGCATATCTCTCAATTCTTTCTCCATATTAAATAATTCGTCTTCTCTTTTCTTCTTCAGCTCATTGCTCAGCATAATCTGTTCAGCCTCATAGTCGCGGTACATTTTATCCAGTTTCACCTGAAGCCCGTCCAACTCCTTTTGCCAGGCTTCACTCAACTGATCGAGTTGCTTCTGAGCGTCCTTATATTCAGGTAACCGGTCAAGAATAAACTTCGTGTCCAATACCGCATAGCGTTGAGCATCCGCACTCATAAACAGCAGGCATAAAAAGCTTGCGAGTACCAATACCTTTTTCATTTGCATATTTTTAGTTATTAAGAAAATCTGTTAAAACGCCATTACCTATCCGTTATACTACGTCCCTATTCAGGTTCAAAGCCCAGCATAAAGGTAAACCGGGTGGCATCCTTAAAAGTAGCCCCGGGAGCTGCCAGCCTGTCTATGCCCAATCCATAGTCAAATCCTAGCAAACCAAACATGGGTAAAAAGAATCTGGCACCAAGCCCTACCGACCTTCTCAACTGGAACGGGTTCCAGTTTTTAAAATCATACCAACCATTTGCTGCCTCAAAAAATGCCAATCCATAAATGGTACTGCTGGGATTGGTGGTGAAAGGATAGCGCAATTCCATCGTATATTTATTAAATATAGTAAAGAATTTTGTTGTTGACTGCTGATCCGGATTAATGGTGGGATTGGATTTATCGTACACCGGGAACCCGCGATGCGCAATGATGTCATATCCTAATATTCCAAAATTATTGGTCAGTCCCGCGTCACCAAGCTGAAACCGTTCAAATGGCGAAATGTCCAAATCCCTATTATATCGGCCTATAAAACCATATTTAGCGGCAAACTTCAGCACAAACTGACGATTCTTCTCCTCACCTGCCGGTCTGCCCAATGGCACATACCATTCTCCGTTAACCCTCCATTTATGATACTCCACCAGCTTATACTTATCGGTTGTTTTCATTGAGTTGGTATTCCTAAAGGCGGAATAGGGAGGCGTAAAGGCGCCGCTAATCATAAAACTGGAACCTCCCGAGGGAAAGATGGGTTGGTTTACCGACGATCTTGCCAGTGTCAGTTTCAGGTTAAGAATGTTGGAAGTAGCTGTGGATAAACCTTCAAAAAAGCCCGGATAATTCTTCAGTTTGTACTGCGTGAAATTTAAAGCATAAATAAGTGTAAAGTAATCATCCGGCCATTTCAGTTGCTTACCGAGAGAAATGGTGGCGCCCATTGCCTTCAGATATTGAGAATCAGCTAATGCATTGCTGTAAGTATAGGTATAAGGATCAAAAGCATTGGCATATTTAGAACCGTACAGACTGACCGTGAATGAATTACGCTTCTTTCCACCCAGCCACGGTTCAGTAAAGGAGAAATTTGTTGACCGGAAAAACCGGCCATTAGACTGGAAACGTAAGCTAAGCTTCTGCCCGTCACCGGAAGGAAGCGGACTCCAGGAGGATTTCTGAAAAATATTTCTCAGGGAAAAATTATTAAATACCACACCCACTGTTCCGGTAAGTCCAATACCTCCACCCCATCCGGCGCTCAACTCTAACTGGTCGGAAGATTTTTCTTCAAGCGTATAATTAATATCCACGGTACCGTCATCCGGGTTAGGAACCGGATTGATGCCGATTTTTTCCTGATCAAAATAACCGAGGTTGGCAATTTCACGCTGCGAACGGATAAGCTCCTGCCTGCTGAATTTTTCTCCGGGAAGCGTCCGGAGTTCACGCCGTACCACGTGCTCTTTCGTCTTGTCATTCCCCGAAATTGTCACTCTCTTTATTGTAGCCTGTGGGCCCTCAGTGATACGAATTTCGTGGTCAATGGTATCATTATATACAGACGTCTCCACTGGGTTCACCGTAAAAAACAGATAGCCGTTATCAGCATAAAGTGAACTGATGTCACCCCCTTCCTGGGTAAGTTGTTTTCCTACTCTTTTATTCAGGGTTTCGAGGTTATACACATCTCCTTTCTTGATACCAAGAATAGCACTCAATATGGAATCTGAATACTTGGTATTTCCTCTCCAGGTTATGTCGCCAAAATAATACTTCCTTCCCTCGCTCACCTTAACCGCTATGTTCAAATTCCCTTTTTCATTATAATAGGTAGTATCTTTTTCAATAACGGCATCCCGGTAGCCGAGCGAATTGTAATACTCAAGCACCTTTAACTTATCTTCCGCATACTTCTTTTCATTGAATTTAGCGGAACTGAATATTTTAAATCTGAAATAAGGGTCCAGATAATCCAGGGTTTTGGTTGGGGAAAGGAACCCATAATTCTTAACATAGTCCCTGAACGAAATGGGGTCTTTTTCTCCGTAGGGACTAACTGTTTTATCTGCAAACAGACTGAGCCTCGATTTTTCCTTCGTGCCTTTTAAACGTTTTTTTAACTTTAATTCACTAACCTTCTCATTGCCAAAAAACATGACGTCATTTATCCTTACTTTGTTACCCTTTTCCACTATAAAGATCAGGTCTTCTCCATTGGTATAAGCTGTGTCGGGCCTTTCCTGAACGGCAATTTTAGCCCCCTGAAACCCTTTTTCCGTATAAAACTTCTGAATGGCTTCTATTGCATTCTGCTTTCTGGCCTCGGTTACTACCTGGCTGGCGGTTATACCTACTTTTTCCTTCAATTCGGTAGCTTCTGATTTTTTAATCCCCCTGAAAATAAGCTTAGATAATCGAGGTCTTTCCACAGCAGCTATTTCCACCCAAATCCGGTCGCCATCCAGCTTCGTGATATAAATTTCAATATCGGCAAACAGATTTTGAGCCCAGAGTTTTTCGATAGCCTTCGCAAAATTATCTCCTCCGGGGATTCTCACTTCATCACCCACACTCAATCCGGATACTGAGGTAACCAGGTTGGGATCAAAATATTGAGTGCCCGTAACCTTGATGTCAGCAATCGTATACCTTTTAGGGATTTGCTGATCAAAAATGCCCATCAGGGCGGGATCCACAGAAGTAATAGGAATTGTATCGTTTACCTGAGCGTTCGTTTTGGTTGAAATAAAACTTAATCCAAGTATTATCGTAAAGATCGTGCAGACTCTTTGCATCCGTTTTATAAGTTTCGCCCGGCAAATTAACGGGATTAATTGAAAAGGTTTGTTAAAAGAATCATGGTTTTTATTACCTAATGCATATCCGTAGCGGATTTCCGCTTAATCTGTTCACCGGTCATACCAAACCTTCTCTGCCGCTGCTGAAAGTTCAGGATGGCCTCGTATAAATCTTCCTTTCCAAAGTCGGGCCATCGGGTATCTGTGAAGTACAGTTCTGCGTAAGCCAACTGATATAATAAAAAATTACTAATTCTGTATTCTCCGCTCGTCCGGATCATCAATTCGGGGTCGGGAAATTCACTGGTAGCGAGATAATTCCTCAAAATATCCTGGTCAATCTGTTCTTCCGAGATAATGCCCTCCTTTACATCCTTTGCTATGGCTTTTACTGCCTGAACCAGCTCCCAGCGGGAGCTATAGCTTAATGCAATGATAAGGGTCAGTCCATTATTATTCCTGGTTTTTTCAATACCTTCTTCCATGCCCAAACGCGCATCCTCCGGCAGCATATTAATATCCCCAATCAATCGGAGCTTGATATTGTTTTTGTTTAAAGTAGGCACTTCCTGCCTGATGGTCTCCGCTAACAATCCCATTAATCCGATGACCTCCGGCTCCGGCCGATCCCAGTTTTCCGTGCTAAACGCGTACAGAGTAAGATAGGAAATGCCCAGTTCGGCCGCCCCCTCCACTATATTTCGCACACTTTCCACCCCCTGATAATGCCCAAATAGCCGGTCTTCGCCCTTCTCCTGGGCCCACCTCCCGTTTCCGTCCATTATAATGGCAATGTGCAGCGGCAGACGGGCTTTATCAATTTTATCCAATTGCGACACCATGTTCAAATTTAAAAAAGCCAGACCTTGTCTGACTTCGCAGCAAAGATATATAATTAACAAACACTATTCTTCGTGCTGAAGGCACTTTTCTTTCGCCTGCAACTCCAACTTCCTCCGGCAAAGGTTCCCATTTTTCTCCCTGTTAGGAGGGGATGATATGCTCGTGACTGCAATTAGGCTGAAACTATTAAATTAATCTTTCCTGCAGCAGGTCTTTCCAAACAATAAATCCTTTCTGCGCATCGGAATAATCGTGAAGAATGCGACTAAAGTTTTCCGGCGGAACAGTTAGAAATTCCTGCCGTCCTTTCTTCCGAATAATATCAAGATAATGGTCAATTTCTTTTAATCTCAGTGGTAAATCGGCAACTCTTTTAGGAAAATGCCACAGATAACTTGCTTCCTCCGTATCCAGCGTTTCTAAAATGATGTGAAATTGTTCCACCCCCTCTAATAGAAACACAAAAGAAAATGGTTGTAATACAAAGCGGATTCTCACTAAATGTCCGGCATGGTTCTCAGCCAGGTATCGCAAATGCCGGTGATGTTTGAATTGGGTATGCTTTAGCACATCTTCCAATAACTCTTCTCCCGATTCATACAAAGGATGGCTTGACTGAAGCTCCTGGCCTGTACCATTTTCCTCATCAGGACTTGTCCGGGCAAATAACGGTCTTGTGACAAATTGAAAGCGAACGTCTTCAATAATTTGCCTGTCTATCTTTTTAACATCTTCAGAGTTTGCCATTTGAGACACCAATTGTCCGTTTTCTACTTCCGCGTATACGGATACATTAACATGCTTTGATTTTAACGCTTTAATAAAATATGGCTTTAACACTTCAAATTCAGGGCGGATATCATCATGCTCAATTTCAAATTCAATCTGAAGATTCAATTCAGTAACCGGGTATGTAAAAGCAATGCTGCCATACCTGAACTCCAATGATTCAATTGCGACATTTACTCTCCGGTCAATCGTTACAATCGTATTTTTTTCAGAACGAGTACTACTTTCATCAACAGGGTCATCAAATAAATTTGCCTGCCTGTTCATCTTTCTATAATAAGTGTTTCTGTTTAGAAACATCTTATTGAGATAGTCAATCTTAATATCACGGTAGTCATATATAATCGGTGTTATCTCTGATCGTTGTACCCTCCCGATGTACTGTATTAATTTGCCCTCAAAAGAGAAGGGATATACCAGAAACAGGCAGGAAGCATTTTGAAGGTCAGTTCCTTCACCAAAAAACTGTCCAGTCGTAATCAAAGCCTGGTAATTACCCACATTCAACATTTCCCATTTGGCAGTTCGGCTGCTCTCGGAGTCCTCACCGCTTAACGTTATCACTTCATATGATTGTTTGAGATACTGATGCAGCGACTCAATATGCTCTTTTCGTTCTGTCAGTATAACTGCTTTTTGGCCACTATTCAATTCATTGGTGATGTCATTCAAAACCAACTTGTTCCTGGAGGAATCATGTACCAATATCTTCGATAAAGTCTCAAACCTGTCTGTTTTTGAATTGAAAGGAACATCCAGGTCAGTATTTCTTATCACGACAGAAGCCTGCTTGTGCCTGCCGGTTTGTTGGGCTGTAATTTCCGCAATTATTTCTCCCAGGTGAATAAAAATCAGTTTGCCGTCATTGTATTTCCTAAAAGGCGTAGCGGTCAGGCCATACAAATAATAGCTATTAAACCGGTGAATTGTTTTTCTATAGTTTTCAGCAGGAATATGGTGACATTCATCAATCAATATTGTTCCGAATGAATTTTTTAACGCTTCATTTTTTTCTATCTCTTTAGCGAGGCTTTGAATAGTAGCAATGGTGATGTACTTGCCTATTTTTGATTTCCCCTTTCCAATTTTCCCTATTTCACGTTGAGGAATTCCCAGGAAAGCATCAATCCTTTCTATCCACTGATCCATCAACTGTTTTCGATGAACTACTATTAAGGCAGGTTGTCGCTTGTCTGCGATAATCTTTAATCCAATCACCGTTTTCCCAGATCCGGGCGGCGCTACCACTACACCCATTTCCTTTTTATTTGCCGCTTCAAGAACGGGGATCTGATAGCTTCTCAATGTGGTATGGAAATTAAATGATACTGGTTCTTTTTTCTGTCTCCGGTCGTCAAAAGTATACGCAATACCAGTCGTCTTACAAAACCTCAATAATTTTCCGGCGAAGCCCTTTGGTACAATAACTTCATTATTAGTCTCTTCTACAAACGTGAAATAAGGCTCTGTTCCAAAAGTATTCTTGCCTATTTTCTTTTTTATGATAAATGCAGAGTTCGTAAAATTCAGTTCTTCCCTAAGAAAAGTGATGAGTGCAGGCGGTATTGCTGAGCGGTTCAACCGCAGTGCATTGCCTAATGATACAATCAGTTCGTCATTATCTCCGGATCCATATATCTTTTCTCTGTTGCTCCCGCCCCCCAAAACTGTGTTATATATTTCATCCAGCAGCTTAACGCTCACCCTTTCAATCCTTGAAAGAAAGCTCCATTGATCGGGAAACGGCAATAATGTTTCCGGATCAATAAAGCAACTGTTTCCTTCGCCTAAGGCAGGTTTATGCAATGGCAGCGCTATGAGATTACCAAGCCCCTTCCCGGAGAGCGTATCCTGGTTGGGAAATAGCCTGTCAAAACTTGAATTTTTATCAAATATCGAAATCACCCCCGATTCCGTAAGGATTGACAGGAATATTTTTCTGCTTCTGATCGCAGCATAAGCCTGGCTGAAAAATACCCACACATGCCCACCCTTTCCTGAACGGGAGCGTTCGAGATATGCAGGTATATTTTTAGCCCGGCAGCATTCCAGAAATTTTTTGCTGTCTGCTACCCAGTGGAGCTCATCAAAATCCGCAGCAATAAACCATGAGCTGTTATCCTGCAATAACGGGTATAGTCCAACCAACTGCTCACCGTTCAAATGTTTTGTAATCTGTTCATCTGTAAGCGGCAAATACTCTTTATCCGGGTAAGACTGAAAGGTACCTCCTCTCATTTTATGCGCCCGGTACCGATAACGGTCATAAAAACAAGCGGGCATATAACCGCTCTTCCCTTTCCCACCCGGCGAACCGGAAGGTATTTCCCAACGGAGCGCAAATACATCTTCACGCCCTTTAAAAAGTGAACGGAATAGCTGTATTTTTTTATCAATGCCTGGTCCTGACAAATCAGTAATTTGTTTTTAGTTTATCCAGCTTTAACAGCATATGATCGGTTAGAAAATAGCCTCCGGTTTTCTTACTGCCTCTATACTCTACCAACGCCCGGATCTTCTCCAGGTCTCGCTTTGCAGTTCTCTCAGACACTTCCAGCTTTTCGACCAATTCGTTGACCTTCAATCCCGGGTACGTCAACAGCAGTTTTACAGCCTTACTCAGCCTCTCTTTTACAGTGTCACTTATCGTGTCACTTATCGCTATAGCTTTTCTGTCGGGAAGCGGAATGATCGTTTTAAAGGTCCAACCTTCTATAAATACTGTCTTTCCTTTACCTGCATATTCTTTCATTAAACGGGTAGTGGTTAGTATGCCCGAACCCAGCTCTTCCACCCAGCCCAACTGGATAAAGAATTTTGCAATCAGCGGATTTTTAGGGAAAGGAACAAAATTAGCAGGATCAATCGGGCCTTCGCCATGCGGGTTATTGGAAAGGTTTATCAGGTCTGTTACCATTTTGAAAACTGCACCATCATTTACTCCGGAAATATTACCATTGCCATCAATGCCTAAAAGAATATCACCACCCTCCCGATTGAGCATAGCACAGATGGTTTCAAAAAGATTGCCTGGCAAAGCAGTAGCGGCTTCCTTGAACTCAAGGCGGATAATTTCTCTTTGCTTTAACAGGCGTTTGACTCGTTCGATGTTCATGAATTCAAATGATCAATTTACAATTTTTATCCCTTATAGCCCAGGAGCGATATCTAAACTATACGATGTAAAATTCCTTTATTTTAGATGGCGTCATTACGTCGAATATTGACGTTCGTTTGATCTCTATAGCGAAAATACTACGGTTTTTAGCTATTTCGAACTGTCAGGGGATTCTTGATAGCTTATGCTTCTTGCAAAATGCTTTTCACCCGGATTTGCAACCACTTATTCCCAACCGGGAACAAAAAACCGGGAAAGCAAAAAAATATGCACTCCCGGTTCGCCAAAGGGATACGGTGTAGTAGCCTCGACAGGAATCGAACCTGTATCTGGAGCTTCGGAAACTCTTATACTATCCATTGTACTACGAGGCCGATATTTGACAGAAAATCCAAATCGTTGTTCAGAAAGTCTGCTTAAATTATGTTTGTTTCATAGGTGCCGAACCTGTATCTGGAGCTTCGTCCCAACCGGAGGTCGGGATTATACTATCCATTGTACTACGAGGCCGGTGCAAAAAAAGAAGGACAAAACTACATCAAATAATTTAAGTGCTGCAATTAATCCGGCTAAGCCGAAAACTTTTTGCATTTTTGCAGTTAAGGAACAAAAAGCATGACCAATCTGATCTATTCATCCCTCATTGATAAGAAAAAGGCAGGTAAGAAATCATTTGCCGTGCTCATCGATCCTGATAAAACGGATAACCGGAAAATATCCGAATTAACCCAACTCGCCGGTGAAGCCAAAGTGGACTATCTGCTGGTGGGTGGAAGCCTGATGGTTACCAATCACCTGGACGAAACCATCAACCAGATAAAAAGGCAGAGCCCTATTCCGGTCATTTTATTCCCCGGTACCCCTTCACAGGTCAGCCGCTATGCAGACGGGCTGCTGTACCTCTCGCTGATTTCGGGCAGAAATCCGGACCTGCTAATCGGGCAGCACGTTGTTTCCGCGCCGATGGTAAGGCAAAGCGGGCTGGAAGTGATCGCTACGGGCTACATGCTGATTGACGGCGGCGCCCCCACCACCGTGTCCTATATCAGCAATTCAAGTTCCATTCCCGCCAATAAAAATGAAATAGCGGTTTGTACCGCTATGGCGGGGGAGATGTTGGGCATGAAGACAATTTACATGGATGCAGGAAGCGGCGCGGTATTCCCGGTTAGTCCATCCATGATTATGGCGGTATCCAGGGCAATCAGCATCCCGCTCATCGTTGGTGGAGGCATTAAAGACCCCGAGACGGCCTATCTGAGCGGTAAAGCCGGCGCTGATTTAGTGGTAGTGGGTAATGCCATTGAAAAAGACGCTTCGCTTATCAAAGAAATGAGCGCTGCGGTGCACAGCGTTCCGGTGCGTATATAGAAATCAGGGGCTGTATTCAAAATTTCACACAAAAAATAGACCCACATGCAAAAAATATCCTTTCTTTGCATCGTCAAGAATTCTATTAAAGTTTAGTCTACTACTCAATTACAATGCTAAAAAATCTCACCAAAGTAATCGCTGATGTGTTTGCCGGGGCAGACACTATATTGCGTGGGGTTTTTCCTGTTCTGCCAGGAGCGGTTTTTTTCTGTTCTCCAACACCATTCAGGGTACGACGTTGATGCTCAGTCTGATAGCACTGCCAACAACCTTTATGGGGAAAGCGTGCTGCTTCGTCTTTGAAGATGGAAGCCGGAATGGAGCTATCCTCATTTATTAACCAGTTGATTTAAGGAACAGAAGAAAATGATACCGATTGAACAATTTCAAATATACATCGCCAATGAAAACCACCTGAGCTTTGCACAGGTGATATGCGATGAGATGGCTTCTTCAGCAAAGGCGCGGGGAACGGGCATCGCCAAACGGAGTCCCGAGTATATCCAGCAGAAAATGCGGGAAGGCAAGGCAGTCATCGCGCTTACCCGGGAAGGCGAATGGGCCGGGTTTTGCTATATTGAAACCTGGAGCCACGGTGAATACGTTGCCAATTCAGGGCTTATTGTTGCTCCTCCGTTCCGGAAAAGCGGACTGGCACGGGCCATCAAGCAAAAGGTTTTTGACCTGAGTCGGACACTTTACCCCACCGCCAAAATTTTTGGACTGACAACGGGTTTGGCGGTCATGAAAATCAATTCGGAACTCGGATACGAACCGGTTACCTATTCGGAACTCACACAGGATGATGAATTCTGGGCAGGATGCAAGAGTTGCGTTAATTATGACATTCTGATGAGTAAAGGAAGAAAGAACTGCCTTTGTACGGCGATGCTCTACGATCCGAAAGATCATCCGCAACCGGAAAAAACACAGGAGGACTTCCAGCAACATTCCAAGTTATATGAACGGTTCATGCGTATCAAAAAATGGAAACTGCTGAAGGCATTCTCAAAAAAGGAGAAATCCGGGTCAAACGGCAATAACAAAATAAACAAAGGGAAATCCATCCTGCATTTTCTTTTTAATCTCTAAAGTTTCAGTCAAAAAGTACTTCAAATATGAAAAAGATTGTTTTAGGTTTTAGTGGCGGATTAGATACTACCTATTGCGTTAAATACCTCGGCGAAGATAAAGGTTATGAAGTTCACTCCGTAATTGTAGACACTGGAGGATTCAGTAAAGAGGAGCTAAAAAATATTGAAGAACACGCCTATAAACTGGGTGTAAAAACTCATACTACCGTAGATGCTGTTCATTCGTACTACAACAGTATTATCAAATACCTGATTTTTGGAAACGTATTAAAGAACAATACCTATCCTTTAAGTGTAAGCGCTGAAAGACTGAGCCAGGCATTACACATCGCTGAGCATGCAAAAAAATTAAACGCCGACGCCGTAGCTCACGGGAGCACCGGCGCCGGAAACGATCAGGTACGCTTTGATATGATCTTTAATATCCTGCTTCCGGGCGTTGAGATCATTACGCCTATCCGGGACTTAAAGCTCAGCCGGGAGGAAGAAATCATCTATCTTAAGGCAAAAGGTGTGAAAATGAATTTCGAAAAAGCCGTATATTCCATCAACAAAGGATTATGGGGAACGAGCGTTGGAGGAAAAGAAACGCTTTCATCCAAAGGCATGTTACCGGACGAAGCCTGGCCGACACCGGTGACGCAATCCGAACCCCGTGAGGTGAGCCTCCAGTTTACAAAGGGAGAATTGACCGGTATTGATAATAAGCCTTTCGCTCATCCGGTTGACGCGATACAATATTTGCAAAGCATAGCGGGCCCCTATGGCATCGGGAGGGATATTCACGTTGGAGACACCATCATCGGAATTAAGGGGCGCGTAGGATTTGAAGCGGCTGCGCCCATGATCATCCTGAAAGCCCACCATGCGTTGGAAAAGCACGTACTGACCAAATGGCAACTGAACTGGAAGGATCAACTGGCACAGTTTTACGGCAACTGGTTGCATGAAGGTCAAATCTTAGACCCGGTAATGAGAAATATAGAAACCTTTTTACAGGATTCCCAGGGAAATGTTACCGGCAGTGTGTTCGTTCAGCTATACCCTTATCGCTTCCAGGTAATCGGTATAGAATCTCCTTATGACCTGATGAATAGCCGGTTTGGGAAATACGGAGAAATGAATAGCGGCTTCACCGGTGAAGATGTAAGAGGATTTAGCAAGATATTCGGCAACCAGGTTGCCATCCATTATTTAGTCAATAAAAAATGAAGATAAAAACAGGGATCATAGGAGGCGCAGGATATACGGGTGGTGAACTCATCCGGTTACTTATTAACCATCCGGATGTGGATTTCCGGTTCGTTCACAGCCGGAGTAATGCCGGTAAACCGATTCATGCGGTTCACCAGGATTTAATCGGAGAAACCGAATTATTTTTCAGTGAAGATTTGGGGCCTATAAAAATCGGCGAACTGGACGTCCTGTTTCTGTGCCTTGGACATGGAGCATCCAAGCAATTTTTATCAGAAAATACCGTATCAGAAAAAACAAAGATTATTGATCTCGCAAACGACTTCCGACTTGCCAAACAATCCGTTTCGGGAAAAAGAAGTTTCATTTACGGGCTTCCTGAAATAAATAAGAAACAAATTCAATCGGCACAAAACGTAGCGAACCCGGGATGTTTTGCTACCACCGTACAATTAGGACTGTTACCCCTCGCAAGTGAGGGGCTTCTGGATGAAATATACACAACAGGGATAACCGGTAGTACGGGTGCAGGTCAAAGTCTTACCGCAACCGGACACTTCAGTTGGCGCGCGAATAATATCCAGGCCTATAAAACGCTCACGCATCAACACCTTGATGAAATTCTGCAGTCTTTGGATCAGGTAGCTCCAGCCGGCACAGCTACCCGACCACAACTCAACTTTGTGCCCTGGCGGGGCGATTTCACCAGGGGGATCTTTGTCAGCTCCACGATCCATTGCGAAGCGTCTTATGAAGAGATCCTGCGATTGTACAAAAACTTTTATAAACACCAGCCCTTTACGATAGTAAGCGATACACCTATCTACCTGAAGCAGGTGGTGAATACCAATAAGTGTATTATCCAGTTAGAAAAAGTGGGCAGCAAACTGGTTGTGCACTCTATATCGGACAACCTGTTAAAAGGAGCCTGCGGGCAGGCTGTTCAAAATATGAACCTGATGTTTGGATTGGATGAAACGACAGGACTTCGATTGAAGCCGGCAGCGTTTTAACAGGCAGGTTAAGTCATACGAACGCCGGAAGCAGAAAGAAGAACACAACAAATTAACCATTTAAATCAATGACCATAAGGATGTTCTGCATGAATTCTACAGACCGCCTGGATCAGTAACCATCAACCAATAAAAAAATATTCAATGGACTTATTTAAGGTTTATCCGATTAATAACGTAAACATCGTTAAAGCTAAAGGCTCCTATTTATGGGATGATAAAGGTGAACAGTATCTGGATATGTACGGGGGACATGCCGTCATCTCTATCGGACACACTCATCCTCACTGGGTACAACGGATACAGGAGCAGCTTAATAAGATTGCTTTTTATTCCAATTCCATTAAAATTCCATTGCAGGAAGAACTGGCGGATAAACTTGGAAAGCTATCCGGCAAAGAAGACTACCAGCTGTTCTTATGCAACAGCGGCGCAGAAGCCAATGAAAATGCAATGAAATTAGCCTCTTTTCATAATGGCAGAAAGAAGGTAGTAGCCTTCAGCAAATCGTTTCATGGTCGTACTTCTCTTGCTGTTTCGGCAACCGACAATAAAAACTATATCGCCCCGGTAAATGAAACCGATCACGTCATCTTTTTGCCCTTCAATGACGAACAGGCATTAGAGGATTGTTTTAAAAACCATGGCGACCAGATTTCATCAGTTATCATTGAAGGCATCCAGGGCGTAGGAGGCATAAACGTGGCAGAAGAAGATTTTTTAAAGAAAATCCGGAGTCTCTGCGATCAGTACGGGGCAGTATATATTGCGGACAGCGTACAGTGTGGTTACGGAAGATCCGGTAAGTTTTTCAGCCACGATTTTGCCGGCGTAAAAGCAGATATCTATACCATGGCCAAGGGTATGGGTAATGGTTTTCCCGTGGCCGGCATTATCATAGCCCCTCATATTCAACCCAAATTATTTCAACTTGGCACCACCTTTGGCGGCAATCATCTTGCCTGTGCCGCGGCACTCGGCGTACTTGAAGTGCTCGAATCAGAAAAATTGCTGGGAAATGTTGTGATGATGGGTAAATATTTGAAAGAGGAGCTAAATCTTATCCCCGAATTGAAGAATGTAAGAGGAAGAGGGCTGATGATAGGATTTGACCTTCCGGAGCAACTGAAAGATCTTAAAAAGAGCCTGTTACAAAATCAAAAAATATTCACCGGAGAGGCCAAACCCAATGTTATCCGTTTATTACCCTCTCTCGCCTTAAAGAAGAAAGACGCAGAACAATTCATAGAGGGCATTCGTGAAGAGATTGCTTCCATGAGCGTACAAGCGGTATAGCCAGTGAAATAATTAAATCCTGATTGAATAATTTATAAATAATGAGTTCCATTCCAGCCAATCTGCTCCAACTTCCTTCATCGGGAATACCCCAATTTATATCCGTCAATGATGTGAGAGACATCAACGGACTTGTCAAACGCGCGCTATGGTATAAATCAAATCCATTCGCACATCAGTCCCTGGGGAAGAATAAGAAAATAGGTCTATTGTTTCTTAATCCGAGCATGCGCACCCGCATCAGTACGCAGATTGCCGCACAAAACTTAGGGATGGAACCCATCGTGTTTAACGTAGGTAATGAAGGATGGGCATTGGAATTTGAAGAAGAGGCTATTATGAGTGGAAGCAAAGTAGAGCATGTGAAGGATGCAGCGCCGATCATGGGTAAATATTTCGATATCCTGTGCATTCGTACTTTCCCTTCCCTGAAAAACAGGGAAGACGATTACAGCGAACTCTTCATTAAACAATTTATTAAATACGCCGGAATCCCGGTGATAAGCCTTGAGAGCGCTACGTTACATCCGCTGCAAAGCCTTACCGATCTCATTACGATAACGGAGACATTACAAAGCAACGGAACTACAACGCCTCATGCTAAACCCAAAATAGTGCTTACCTGGGCTCCACATGTAAAGGCACTGCCACAATGCGTAGCGAACAGTTTTTCGCAATGGATCACCAACTGGGGAGGAGCCGATTTTACCATCACCCATCCTGAAGATTATGAACTGGATGAACAGTTTACACGGGGCGCCACCATCACCACCAACCAGGAAGAAGCACTAAAAGATGCAGACTTCGTTTACGTAAAAAACTGGAGCACCTATAGAGATTATGGTAAAATATATTGCAACGATCCGGAGTGGATGCTGACCAACGAAAAACTCCGGTTAACCAACGGAGCAAAGGTGATGCACTGTCTGCCGGTGAGGAGAAATGTTGAATTAAGTGACGAAATATTAGATGGCGCAAACAGCATTATCACCCGGGAAGCCTCTAACCGCGTTTGGGCAGCGCAGGCGGTGTTGTCAGAAATATTGCAACATCAATCTTAATGTATGAAGAAAGCGTACGTAATTAAGATAGGCGGCAACATCATTGATGACGGAGAAAAGCTATCCGCTTTTCTTGCTGCTTTTGCCGGACTTCAGCAGGAAGCCGCGCTTATCCTCGTCCATGGCGGCGGGAAATTGGCCACACGACTGGCAAATGATTTGGGGATATCCCAACAATTAGTGGATGGCAGAAGGATAACGGACACGGAAACCCTGAAGATAGTAACGATGGTATATGCCGGCTATATAAATAAAAATATAGTGGCCCAACTACAGGCGCTGGGTTGTAATGCTATCGGTTTGTCCGGGGCAGACGGTAATGCCATCCTTGCACACAAAAGAAAAGCAACGGGTCAAACCGATTATGGTTTTGCCGGAGATGTGGACGTTGTGAATTCTGATATGTTCAAAGATTTATCAGACCGTCAATTTACGCTGGTATTGGCGCCGATTACACACGATAAACAAGGGCAGCTACTGAATACCAATGCCGACACCATAGCTCAGGAAACAGCGCGGGCGCTTGCAGAAGATTTCCAGGTGACCTTAATCTATTCCTTTGAAAAAAGCGGTGTACTGCTGGATGCAGAGGATGACACTACCTTCATAAAAACCATTAATCAGACTTTATATAACCAATAGAAATCCGAACAGAAAATATTTGCCGGGATGATACCCAAGATAGACAACTCATTCGGAGCGCTCCAAAGCGGTGTACACAAAGTAATAATCGGTAAGGCAGAGAATGTGAAGCAACTACTCACCGGTGATTCCGGCACAACCATTATTCATGATTAAAGATCTTTCCATATTAACGAGGGAAGCCATCGGGTTACTCAAAGAACTCATCAGTATTCCTTCCTTCAGTAAGGAAGAGCATCAAACAGCCTCCTTACTAAGCTTGTTTTTCGATAAAAAGAAAATCCCCAATTACCGGACAGGCAATAATATTTATGCCTGTAACCAGCATTTTGACAACGCAAAGCCGACCATTCTGCTCAACTCTCATCACGACACCGTAAAGCCCAATAAGGCCTATACCATGGATCCCTTTGAGCCGCTGGAAAAACACGGTAAGTTGTTTGGCTTGGGGAGTAATGATGCCGGGGGCTCCGTCGTTTCCCTATTTGCCACTTTCCTTCATTTCTATGACCGTTCAGACCTGGCTTACAATCTTATTTATGCGGCGAGTGCGGAAGAAGAAATTTCGGGACAAGGGGGAATCGAGTTATTATTTAAAGATCCTTCTTTTAATCCTCCGGATCGAAAATGGGCTTTCGCCCTGGTTGGAGAACCCACGCAGATGCAGATGGCTGTTGCAGAAAAGGGGTTATTGGTGATAGATTGTACCAGCCATGGAAAAG
>JACFNM010000517.1 GCA_019454915.1 Chitinophagaceae bacterium | reverse complement strand
GACCGACTGCCAAAAGTCTTCATTTGAAATCTGATAACCTACGGAAGCCGAAGGAAAAAACCCCCACCTTGAATCAGGATCAAACCTGGACGATCCATTGTAGCGGGCACTGACTTCCAGCAAATACTTTTCCTTATAGTTGTAATTAAGGCGTCCAAAGATACCTTGTGTAGCCCAATCTGATCTGGCATCAGAAAGAGTGGAAGCTCCGAGCGCCGTATTTATAGCAGGTACCGATTCCGAAATCAGGCTTTCCTTCCTGCCATAAAGTGAGGTAAACGCTTTTTCTTCCTGTTCATACCCCAACAGCACCTTAAAATAGTGCTCACCCAAACTCCGCTCATAAGAAGTCACCAGGTTGGCGAGAGAATAAGCTGAACGGGAGAGCGTAGCTTCAAAGGCGCTATTGGGCTTTCCGATGTTTCCTAACTTACCGTTTCCCAACTCAACCCATACCGGGATAGACACTTTTCCCTGATTGGCCTCCGTAATATTATAATTATAGGAGATGTTGGTTTTCCAGCCTCTTACAGGTTCTATTTCGACACCCAACGAAGCCAACAGATCATTAGCGCTCGTTTTATCCCTGCCCGAACCTTCGAGGTATCTTATCAGCGGGTTCGCTTCACTGCCATTAATATTATATCTGGGCTGTATTGGGCCGAACGAAAAAAGGCTGTTGCCGATATATCTTCTTTCCACTGTGGTAATACCAATGGGGTAGTCTGTATGCGTATTTGCGTATTTTGTGCTGAGGTTAAACTTTAGCCACGGCGTGGCCTGAGTCGATAGATTTGTGAGGAGATCATACCGTTTATACTCATCATATCCCACTCCATAAAATCCATCCTGATCAAAATAGCCCAGCGAAATATAATATTGGCTTCTGCTTGTTCCTCCGCTGACGGCTATATTATGTCTTTGATCGAATTTATAATCCTTAAATAAGATATGGGGCCAATCATAGCTTGCATTTCCAATTCGCCTGCCCTCGAATACAGAGGCGGTTGGTCTATCCGGGTCGTATTCCGTTTTATAGGTTCCGGCGAACCAGCCTTTAATACGTTCCATCTGCTCATCGGGATATTGCGGAGGGCTTCCGGCATTCATGGCAGCCTGGTTATAAACGGTGGCGAAAATCAATGAATTTTCCATGTGTGGGATACCAATAGATTTTCCCAGTATCAGGTTGTTATTATACTGGATGCTCACGCGGTCTCCCTTTTTCCCTTTTTTCGTTGTAATTAAAATAACACCGAACGGTGCACGGGAGCCATATATGGCAGATGAAGAAGCATCCTTTAACACGGAGATGCTTTCTATTGTACCCGGATCCAAATTATTAATGTCCATCTCTACGCCATCCACTAAAATAAGCGGCGCACTATTACCACTGATAGAGCCCGTTCCCCGTATATTGAATCCAAGCGTAGAGCCTGGTTCTGCGCCGTAAGCGCCGAGCGTAATATTTAGATTGGGAGAAGCTCCGCGTAACACTTCACCTACATTCGGCAGCGGTTTGTTTTCCAGGGCATCTCCTGAAATGGATGCCACTGCACCCGTTAAGTTTGCCTTCTTCTGCGTTCCATATCCAACAACCACTATATCGCTCAAATCTGTCGTAGCTGTTTCCAGAGTTATCGTTAGGTTAGTCTGCTTCCCCAAATTGATTCTTCGTGTTTGATAACCTACACTGGAAACCTCCAATACGACCGTCTTTCCCTCCGGCACCGTCAAAGAAAACGAGCCATCCGCCGATGTTACCACCCCCACTGCGGAACCCGAAATAACAACGGAAACGTTCTGCAGGGGCTGTCCCAGCGCATCCACTACTTTACCGTGAACTTCTGCCGGAGGTTCGGTAATGGGGCTTTGGTGGATGTTGGTTTCTCTCTCTCGTACACCTCTTTGCTTTCTGACAATGACCGTCCGTTCACTAATCGTATATTCTAACCGCTGACCTTTCAAAGTACTGTCTAATACCTCCTTCAAATCTCCATTCACAACATTTACTTTTACCGGGCTCGCACGGGCCAATACTTCATCTGCATAGAAAAACTTATAGCCGGTCTGCACTTTTAATTTTTCAAACAGCTGCTCCAGGGAAATATTATCTTCCCGAATTGTAACCTTCTGAGAATAGCCCTTTGCAGCAACGTGTAACACAGTAGTTAACAATAATAACACGGTCAATCTCATAATCCTTAAGTTTAACTGTCTTTCAAATATTTGAGAAATATCACCCTCTATCCATTTTGCATATACCCAAAACAGGCCCACCCGCTTCCGGGGACATTTCATCCTTAAGTATACTTAGCGGGCTTAAACCCCTACGAAT
>JACFNM010000516.1 GCA_019454915.1 Chitinophagaceae bacterium | reverse complement strand
AGTCAATTGTACTGCAAGGCTTTGGTATCCTAAACTCCTCCGGTCAAACGATTTTAATCGTTGTACTTATTGCCAAAATCCTGCGCGTAATCATTGATCTGTTCTTTGGTCAATTGCGAACCTGAACTTAAGATAACCCTGTATCTAAATGTAACCGACTCTCCTTTTGCAAGCGAAAAATCACTCGTTACCTTACCATCCGTAAAATCGTGGGCTCCGAAAGGGTTGGCAGAGAACAATCCATAACCACGCGCGTGCCAATAGGTGGGATAGTCAAAATTTTTAGGGTGATCGCAGATAACAAGAGATACCAGTTCTCCGTCAATAGAACCATACAAGTCCATCCATCTTGCTTTGGTGCTCCATACGGCTTCACCGGTAACTCCCTCGCTGCTTAAATAATTGCCGGTAGCGTTGCTCGAATCGGGAGTTACCGTCGTCTTGTTACCCATAGCATCTATAAAAGTCTCGGGTTTGTCAGAAGGTAAATGCAGGTCCTTATTATACCTGATGGCAAACATGCCCTCTTTTGTATCCTTAAAAAGAACTGCGCTGTCGGTTGCGGTCAGGGTAGTGATGCGGTCAACAACACGGTTGTTGCCGTCGGCAAAAAAGTGATAGGTGGTTTTCTCAGCCAACAGTTGATTGCCATAAGGACTCTGCCAGCTTTCGTTGGTAATCAGAGTACCCTGCCCGGAGCCTGAAGTGATGCTTTCTATGCTGACGTGTTTTATTTTTCCTTTCTTCGTCGCCCTGACATCCGCTGGGATAGCATAAGAATTACCCCAGAAGTCATAACCATTAACGTCTCCATAATTCAGCCACATTCCTCTTTGATGGGGATGATCGGTATGCTCACCGGGCCTGGCTTTAATCGGCCAGCCGCGTGTAAAGAAATTACCTTTTGTCGTATAGATGGGATAAAGAATCTGTTTCATCAACGTATCCGAATAACAGTAAGAGGTAAAAGGTTTACCGTCAATTACTATATCTACCTTTTGTTCTGCGGGCAAATCGGTTAATTCCACCTTCAGCCCATTAGCTGCCTCCAGCTTTTCTTCGGACTGGTTGGAAGTACTACTATTACAGGAGATGAAGGGTTGAGAAAATAAAAAAAATAATGTGCTGATGAATAGAAGTCTCATAATCTCTATTGTTTAATATTCCTGCAATTTAATATTTCTTCTCCTTCTCTCAAGAGTATATCCGGGAATTTTTAGATTCTATGTAACTTCACCGCATGCTTAATGGCGGCTTTTCGTAAGGATTATCTTTCAATAAAAAAACCAGAGTCTTGAAAAAGTTTATTTTTATCCCTCTTGCTGTTTTGTTTTTTTGTACAAATAGTTTGACCGCTCAGAAAGAATACGATGTCATCCGAAACAACTGGATTCAGTTCAGTGATGCCCCCAATGCACTCTATAAACATTTTGCAGGGCAGGCTTATGCATTCTTGCAGGAAAGAGAAGCGGCTATCGAAAAAATTACCACTCTTGAAGAGTGGCAGGACAGGCAGAAGCTTATTAAGAAAACGTTATCGGACGTTGTAGGAGCGTTTCCTGAAAGGACTCCGTTGAATGCAAGAGTGATGAGAACGGTAACAAAGTCTGACTACAAGATTGAACACATTGTATATGAATCTGTTCCCGGATTTTTGGTTACTTCTTCTCTGTTTATACCCCGGCAAAAAACGAAGAAAAAATTGCCTGCTGTCATTTTTTGCAGCGGACATGCGGGTATAGGATACCGGACTGCCGGATATCAACATCCTGTACTAAGTCTTGTGAAAAAAGGATTTATCGTGTTTGCTTTTGATCCTGTGGGACAGGGAGAACGGTTGCAATATCAGGATACGGTTGCCGGTAAGCCCGTGATAAAAGGTCCCGTACCTGAACACTCTTATCCCGGCGCACAGGCGCTTATTTCAGGAGATTCACAGGCAAGATACATGATATGGGACGGCATCAGGGCGGTAGATTATTTGCTGACCAGGAAAGAAGTTGACCCCGATAATATTGGCATCACCGGACGTTCTGGCGGCGGTACTCAAACTGCTTATATCGCCGCATTTGACGAAAGGATTAAAGCAGCAGCGCCCGAATGTTATCTGACCAACTTTACCCGTTTGATACAAAATATCGGACCCCAGGATGCCGAACAAAATTTTACTGCCGGAATATTTCATGGACTGGATGAGGCCGATTTATTGCTGGTGAGAGCGCCCAAACCTGCTTTAATGATTACCACGAGTCGTGATATATTTAACATAGAAGGAGCAAAAGAATCTGAGAGAGAAGTGGCGCGCATCTATCAGGCTTACGGAAAAAGTGATTCGTTTGGG
>JACFNM010000024.1 GCA_019454915.1 Chitinophagaceae bacterium | reverse complement strand
CCGGATGACTTCATAAAAACCTACAAAGATTTTTTGCGGGTGAGGGATGTCTTACCCTATTACCGATACAACCCCAGGGTGCTGGCATCCCTGGCGGATTTACTGGATAGCCTGTGGTACAGCAAAGAACGGATCAGTAGATTGTCGCTGCTTACCTCCATCAAACAATACGGCGTAAAGGTAAAAGCAGTGAGGGAATACTACAGCAGGGCGAAAGCTGTGCTGCATCCGTTTCCAATCGAAACGAACCGGAAAATATGCCGGACATTTCAACGGTGTTTCGATATGGAAATACTCATCAGTCGTAAACAGGCAGAAAGTATTAAAGTGATCTGCAACAGTCTGCTCATCGGTGCGCCTCTCAGCGCTGAGGAAGAGCAATGGCTCTGTGATAACGCAGACAAATCACCGATGATCCTGAACAGGATTCTGCGTTATCCCGTGGCTTCTCCGGTTATCAGTGCATGGGCACGCATACATTACTACAGCCATCGCTACAGCGAACGCCGGACGGAAATGGTGGGGTGGATGCTGGACGAAAACCTGGATTTTGAGATAGATGAACAGACCCTGATCGCCGACTTTGAATACCTCAACAAAAAAGATAAAGCCGCTATTCGCCAGTTCGATGAAGAGTGGGAGGCAAAAGAAATCATGGATACCGAGTTGGGACCATTACTGGGGGATCCGGAAAAGAGATCACCCGATCTGTTTGGCTTCGGCCGGCCGCCTGCAAGTTATTATTCCGATGAACCGGTACTGGAGCTCAGTAGACGTCCTTACCGGGTTCCCCTCCGCGCTGCTGAATTTTCAAAATACAAAACCGGTCTGCCGGATTTTAATAAATTGAGAGATGCGTTTTATGAAGACCTGCAGCTTTTTCAAAATAGAACTATGCTTTGGGCAATTACCTATTCCAGGCTACCCCTGCCTGTGAAAGAAAAGCTGTTGAAGAAGCAGTATATGCCTTCAACTGTCAACAGCTTCTTTTCCATCTGTAAATGTTTAAAATCGGTGAGATTGTTGAAATGGCTGAGTAAGCAATAGGGACTGTTTTGATACATTTAGTCCGGATTTCCCGGAGGCGACTCCAGTGCTTTGCGTCATTAATCAACCACGATCATCACTGTTCTTTAAGCCTAATCCGAGATAGACACCATAGAAATAATAATGAATCACCACCCGGCACAAGCAGCGTAATAGATTAACCTGCGCGTGCCCACTATTTGTGAAACAGACAGAATGGCTATCTTCGAAAGAAAATCATCTTGACTATTCAATACTGCTCCGACCTGCATCTGGAATTTGCCGATAATTACCAATGGGCATTAGAAACCGATATCCCGGTAAATGGAGATATTCTGATTCTGGCAGGAGATATCGTCACCTTCCGAGGATTGAAGTACAGAAGAGAAAAGTATGAACCATTCTTTAAGCGGCTTTCCGAAAACTTTCAGGCGGTTTACTGGATACCGGGTAACCATGAATATTATAAGTCGGACATCGCTGAAAACAGCGGCTCTTTCCGGGAGAAAGTATTTGATCATATTTCTCTTCTGAACAATCAGATCGTACAATATCCCGGACTTCGGCTAATCTTCTCCACCTTATGGTCTCAGATAGAAGTGGAAAACGAGCAATTCGTTTTTGAAGGCATGATGGATTTTCGACTCATTCAGTCGGGAGACCATTTATTGAGCCTAAAACAATACCGTTCTCTTTTTGAGCGGAATCTTGCCTTTATTGAAAATTCGTTGACAGAACCGTTTGACGGAAAGACCATCGTCGTAACCCATCACGTACCTACCTATCAAAACTATCCTCCGCAATACAGCAACAGCAAACTTAACAGCGGATTCGCCACTGAACTGTCTTCATTCATACAGCAATTTCATATAGATTACTGGATTTACGGCCACCATCATCAGAACGTAGAAGATTTTTCTATCGGCAATACCCGACTGCTCACCAATCAGCGCGGTTATATCCACCTGCATGAATGCCCTGATTTTGATTTTGGAAAATTCATTGATCTTCCTTCTCCGGATAACAATTAGTCAAGCAGCACTCTTTAATCATCTTATGTAAAGTCGATAGATATTTTAATGTGTTGTTTGTACACCTATAGTGAATGTATCTCAACTGCGGAGATATATTGGAAAGCTTTTAGCTGTGCGCCTGGATACTTTCTCCTACACCTTTTTCCGGCCTCATCTGAGGAAAGAATAGTACATCCTGGATGGAAGGCTGATTGGTCAGCAACATACATAACCGGTCCATACCAATACCAATGCCCGAAGTGGGCGGCATTCCATATTCCAGCGCTCTTAAAAAATCATGATCAATGAACATGGCTTCTTCATCGCCCCTTTCCATGAGCCTGGCCTGTTCTTCAAAACGTTCGCGCTGATCTATCGGGTCATTCAATTCGCTGTAGGCATTGGCAATTTCCTTTCCATTGATCATCAGTTCAAAACGCTCTACCAGTCCGGGTTTGCTACGGTGTTTTTTGGTCAGTGGACTCATTTCTACCGGGTAGTCGATGATGAAAGTGGGCTGTATATAATGTTTTTCACATTTTTCTCCGAAAATATTGTCAATGAGCTTACCCCGTCCCATGTCCGGCGTTGTCTCTATATGCAACTGCTTACATACGTCTTTTAAATCCTGTTCATCCATTTCACTGATGTCTATTCCTGTATGTTCTTTAACGGCTTCGTATATAGAAACCCGTTTAAACGGCGCTTTGAAATTCAAAATTTTGTCTCCACAGGGGACGTCTGTTGAATGGTGCAAGGCGAGCGCCAGGCGCTCCATCAGCGTTTCCGTTGTTTGCATCATCCAGAAGTAGTCCTTAAATGCCACGTAAAATTCCAGGATAGTGAACTCGGGATTATGCGTACGGTCCATGCCTTCGTTTCTGAAATTACGGCTGAATTCGTATACCCACTGAAAGCCGCCGACAATCAGTCTCTTTAAATACAATTCGTTGGCTATGCGAAGATACAGGGGGATGTCCAGGGCATTGTGGTGCGTGATAAACGGACGGGCTGCGGCGCCGCCGGGAATACTCTGTAAAACGGGTGTATCCACTTCCAGCGCTCCCTGTTCGTTCAGAAATTCCCGAATGGCATTGATCATCCTGGTTCTTTTGACAAAAGTGTCACGCACCTGCGGGTTGATGATCAGATCAACATAACGTTGCCGGTATTTAAACTCGGGATCCGTTACGGCATCGAAACTCTGTCCCTCGGCTTCCTTAACAACCGGCAATGGTTTAAGCGATTTGGACAAGACCGTGAACGAAGTCACGTGGATGGAGATTTCGCCGGTTTTTGTAATGAACCCATAGCCCTTAACCCCGATGATATCGCCAATATCCAATAATTTTTTCCAGACCGTATTATACAATTCTTTGTCTTCTCCAGGGCACATATCGTCGCGCTTTACATAAATCTGTATCTTCCCGGTATGATCCTGAAGTACGGCAAATGATGCTTTGCCCATATCCCGGATACTCATGATACGACCGGCCAGGCTGATGTCAGCAAATTGTTCTTTATTCTCCTCCGAGAAATGTTCCCTAATCCCGAGTGCTGTGTGGGTAACCGGAAAAGCCGCTGCCGGATAGGGATTAATGCCCAATTTTTCCAATGCAAGCCGCTTTTCCCGGCGTATCACTTCCTGCTCAGATAAATGTGTCGTACTCATGTGGAATGGTTTTCAAAAAAGTGCAGCAAAGGTACTGGTTACGCTGTAGCCTGCAAAGTGTTTGGCATATCTGTAAAGAGAAAACAAAATGAAAGTTCCACCCTCAGTTTTACACGGTAAATCAGCGGACTTGCCCGCACAATCCGTTAGACGCCGGAAAAATTCTCCGGTTTTATTTTCCGGATTTGCCTGTTTTCTCCATTTTTTTGAGACTTTTGACCAGAACCTTCATCGGGTTAATACTTGTTTGTCATGACGACACTATGTTTTGATTTTGGAAATACACGCTTAAAATATGCCCTGTTCTCAGATAAAGAACTCAGAGAAGTAGAGGTATTGGAAACGGCCACCGCTTCAGGCATAGAATCATTGGTAAAGCGTATCCGGCCGGATAAAAGCATCCTCTCCTCGGTGATTGTACATGATCCGGCTATTGAACATATATTAAGGAACCATTCTAAATTTCATTTGCTCAGTCATCAGTCTAAATTACCTTTTAATAGCCTCGTTTCAAAGCCTGAAACGGTTGGCACCGACAGGCTTGCCCTGTCTGCCGGTGCAGTTGAGTTTTTCCCCGACAGGCACAATCTGGTTATTGGACTGGGTACCTGCATAACCTATAATTTTATCAGCAAATACAGAGAATTCCTGGGAGGCGGAATATCACCGGGTATGGCAATGCGGTTTAAATCGTTGAAAGATTTCACCGCCAAACTACCTTTGGTAACACCCGACTGGAATTTCCCATTGATGGGCTACGACACGCGTACCAATATCACCAGCGGAGTCATGCTGGGGATGGCAAAAGAAATTGATGGCATAATTAACGCCTACGCAGAAAAGTATGATAACTTTAACGTCCTTTTAACCGGGGGTGATAGTCCCTTTTTTGCCCAAGTGTTGAAAAATAAGATATTTGCAGACCCTCATTTAATCTATAAAGGCTTGTATGCGATCAGTGAGTACAATAACTAACTGCCGGATTTTTCTTTTTTTTATCGTTGGTCTATTATTGAATAATATAGTCTCAGCCCAGGAAAATTCTCCTTATTCCAGGTATGGCTTAGGAGATATCCTGCCGGGACAGAATATCGTAAACCGGGCAATGGGAGGAACATCTGTCTCTTATCACGATCCGGTTACCGTCAATTTTACGAATCCCGCTTCCTATGCACGGTTAAAATACACCACTTTTGACGTTGGGGTGGATTATACCAACCGGACTTTAAAAGCCTCTAATCCGGTGAGGTCGCTTAATTCCGGATACTTAATTCCTTCCTATATACAGGTAGGGCTTCCTCTTTCTCAGAAAAATAACTGGGGAATGAATTTTGGTTTGAAACCAATGTCCAGAATCAATTATAATTTGCAACAGACGACACGGCTGCCGGGGATAGATAGTGTCAACACAACCTTTGAAGGGCAGGGAGGAGCTTACCAGGCTTATGTTGGAACCGGCATTGGAACAAAACATCTAACGGTTGGGTTTAACGCAGGTTATTTATTCGGGAGTAAAAACTATGTAACAGAGCGTACTTTTATTAATGATAGTGTACCCTATGCGAAAGGTAAGTGGGCGGACAGTACTTTTTTCGGTGGTACCTTCCTGCATGGCGGGATCCAGTATTCCACCAAGATAAGCAAGACTTACTCCCTAAAACTTGGTGCATTTGCACAATTCAAGAATTCTCTAAATGCCTCCAGAAACATCGTTCGGGAAACGTATGAATTCAGTTCTTCTTTTGGAGAAACTCAAAAAGACAGCGTCTACATCTCGGATGATAACAAAGGAAAAATAGTTATACCTGCTACTTATGGTTTCGGATTTTCGATAGAAAAGGACCTCACATGGTCTCTGCACCTTGAGTATAATCTTTCACAATGGAGTGAATACCGGTATTATGATCAGCCGGATGAAGTGAAAGACAACTGGCAATTCAGAGTAGGCGGTGCGGTAATACCGAATTTCAAGAGTGCCAACTATTGGGCGCAAACACAGTACAGGGCAGGCTTTTATATAGGACCGGATTATATATCGGTAAACGATAATCTGCCCGTTTTTGCATTCACCTTTGGAGCTTCCTTCCCGGTTCGGAAATATGGCTATAGCGTTTATTCCGGTCAGTACACGAGTATCAACACGGCCTTCGAAATCGGATCCAGAGGCAATAAAAGCAATTCACTACGCGATACCTTTTACCGGATATCCGTTGGACTTTCATTAAGTGATGTATGGTTCATCAAGCGCACATACCAATAAAGCGGGTTAAGGGCGGATTTAAACTCCTTTTGCCAATACTGTACTGTACCCTCCTTTTGGCGCTTAACGGTTGTGAAAATAGTGAACAGGAGATAAGAGAGCTTACGCAAAAAAAGATTGGGGTGGATGAAGCAAGGATGATAGAAACCTATTTTAGTCAGGCCGGTAAGATGAAGGCGAAGCTTACCGCACCCCTCATGCTCCGATATCAGGATACTCTTCCGAGGGTTGAATTTCCGCAATCCATGCATGTTGATTTTTATAATGATTCCGTGCAGGTGGAGAGCATACTGGATGCCTTGTATGGTCGTTATCTGGAAGGGCAAAGGAAAATGTATCTGAGAGATAGTATAGTGGTGATTCAACAGTTGAATGAAGATACCCTCCGCTGTGAAGAATTATGGTGGGACCAGAATAAGGAAATTTTTTATACGGATAAGCCTGTAAAGATTACAAAAAAGGACGGGACAATACTTCCAGGCAAAGGATTAGAAGCGTCCCAGGATTTCAGAGATATAAAAATTATTAACCCCTCCGAAGGTATTCTGCCGGTTGCTGAAAATGAATTTGGGCCAGCGTCCGATTCCACTGAACTCACTTCCGACAGTAGCCGGTCGAATCAGTAATAAACATCCCCCGCACAGAAAAGGAAGGATACTATAAACGAATCTACCGGTTTTTGTCATTAATAATATCCCGGCAATACTGAAAGCACTTCTCCAACTCCGTCTGCGTATCAGCGCCATTGTACTCATATTCAATATTTGCGGGAATAGGCCATTTATTGTCAAGGAGTACGTCAAGCACTTCCTTTATAGGGGTATCTCCTTCGCCAAAGGGCACACTGGGTCCCTGGTTTTTCTTCCTGTCTTTTATGTGGAGACAAACAATCTTATCGTGATGGTTGTTCAGGTACTCAACCGGGTCAAAGCCGGCCGCCACAAAATGCCCGATGTCGAGATTGATGCGCGTATAGGAAGAGCAGCCTTCCATGGCCTTTGCAAGGCTTTCAGGCGTGGAGAAATCGTTGGGCCGGTCCACATTCGAATGATTGTGCATCCCTACCTTAATCTTATATTTTTGAGCCAGTGCATCTATCCTTCTCATTGAGGTGATCGTCGCAGAGGTAGTCAGGGTATCGGTTTTTAAGGTCCGCGCTATTTTAAACGCGAGTTCCATATCGTGGTCGGATGTATCGTCATTCATATTGTGGGCATAAGCCTGAATCTTAATCCCTGCATCTCTAAACTGCCTGCGCATCGCTTCCACATCTTTCAAATCTGCTCCCTGCCTCCACCTAATCAGGGCTTCGTGCCGGCTCTTCCGTTCTTCGGGGGTGAGCCCTCTCACGGATTGAAATTCACGGGGTTCAATATGCCCCTGCCATATTTCACAACTGCGGATGCCCAAAGCACGCATGATTCTTATCGCCTCTTCCCTGGGCTTATCCCGTAAGCTATAGGTTTGAATGCCTAATACAAAAGGAGATTTAAGAAATGAGGACTTAGCCGATAAGGCGGAAGGTAAGAGGGTTCCTGTAAACCCGGCAAGCATTAATTTGCTCCATTCTCTGCGATTGAACTTCTGTTGCATAAAAAGGTTAATCAATTTTTGTCTGAGATGAGATTTCAAGATAAGGATTTTATGATTTGGTTTTTCCTGCGTAGCCAATAATTGGCTAATAACTAAGATTCTTGGTTATTTGCTCTGTAAGATACTTTTTTCAGCGCCTTCAAAAAAATCCTGTAATCCCTGAAATGTATTCTTAAGAGTAGGCATAAATGTACCCAGGCCTTCTAATAACGCCGGTACCAATCCTTCTGTGAGTCCATGAGCTCGACTCGCTGATAAGGTTTCTGTATTGATTAAATGTAGTTTTTCCATAAAAAAAAGTAGTACACTACCCAATAAAACATATAAGCCCGCATAAACCAAAGCGCCGCCTAACCGGTTAACCCAATTCAGTAAAGAAAGGTCAAGTATATTTTCCACCAATTTCCCTGCGGACCGTATCAGTAACGCCGTTATGGTAAATACGATAAGAAATGAAAGCGCCGGTAGCCACCTGCTGTTAATGTTGGTATGGTTTTGCATAGCGCCGGCCACAAATCCGGATAGCGTTAACGCGGCTGCCAGCCCCACAATCCAGCCGGCAAACGTGAAAACAGACATGATGATACCCTTCCGGGCTCCCTTATACACCCCCGCAATAAGCAGTAATAAAAAAATAAGGTCAATCCACATAGCAAGCTCGGTGAAGATGGAGAACGACTAACTCGATAAGAGTGACCGGACCATGGCGCTGATAGTTTTTCCATCCGCCTTTCCTGCTAATTGTTTGCTGGCTACACCCATTACTTTCCCAAGATCAGCAAGTGTTGAAGCGCCGGTTTCGGCAATAATTTGCAAGAGAACATTCTTCAGTTCTTCTCCACTCAGTTGTTGAGGCAGGAAGGCTTCTATCACTTCTATTTCTTCCTGTTCTTTTTGGGCCAGATCCGGCCGGTTTTGCTGGCGATAAATCTCCAAAGAGTCTTTCCGTTGCTTTACCAGTTTTTGGAGCAATTTGATCTCATCCGCCTCCGTTAATCGCCCTCCGGCGCCCTCTGATGTTTTGGCAAGGATGATGGCCGCTTTAATAGCTCTTAGTCCCCGCAGCCGGTTTGCATCCTTCGCCAGCATGGCGGTTTTAATCTGGTCATTGATGGTTTGCTCTAACGCCATTTTATATTTGGTTTAAAATTTCAAACTTCTGAGTATTCCCGCTGGTTTTTTATTGCAGGCAGTCTACCCGACTATTTTTCCAGGAGCTCACGGGATTTCTTATAAAAATCGCCTGCAAACATCTGTATTGCCTGGGACAGCTCTGCCTGACCCGTTGACCTTTTGTAAGTATCCGCCATCGTCATCATCATTTGGTAGAAGAAGTCGCCCATCTCATCCACCATCATTTCTTTTGTCCAAAGGTCTATTCGCATTGCCGATTTTTCCTGTCCGTCCCAGAACGCAAGAAGCATGGCTTTGGCGGCTTGCGGACCTTCGGGCCCGTTACTGCTTGCCTGCCATAAGATTTGCTGAGGGACTTTATCCTGATCGAGTGTGACGTCCACAGTGATGGATGATTTCTGCATGATGATTATTTACATTAAATGGAGCAAAGGTAAGATGATTTATCGGGCGGCAATCAATTGAATGTTCTCCCATAACTTTTGCATGGCGCGCTCTTCGCTCAAGGTTTTCACGGATTCAATCCCCTGCTGGATTAACGCTTTCCTGTATTTTTCGTCTTTATATAATTTTAGCATCTCGGCTGCAAACGCGGATGGTTCGGCAGGATTGCGATATAAAATACTGCTTCCTATGTCCTCGCCCGCCAGGGAGTCACATCCGGATATAAACGGTACGCCGCATCTTAAAGCCTCCATCGCAACAAGGGTATCGGGCCCTGTGGAAGACAAATGTATCATCAGTTGTGCTGATGCCATGATTGCGGTATATTCTTTTTCACCCAATTCCTTCTCCGGAAGCATCACATCCTTCCGGTATCTATAGGTTTCTATTGCCTGTCTTATTTCCCGGTTCTCCATATTTATGCCTTCAATAATCAGCCGCATATTGCTTTGCTGCCATTTTTTAAATTGGGAAAAGGCTTTCAAAGCGTTGATCAAATAAGTAACAGACGCATTGCCTGCCAACAGAAAAAAGAACTCCTTCCCATCTGAATATGTATTTTTTACGTCCTCTTTTTGTTCATGACTAAGTGGCTGCAACCAAGGCCTCGGCGAGGGCAGTAAAACGTCTATTGAATTTTCAGGAAAGCCTCCTCTTATCAGTTCCTGCCTCATTCGGTTGGAGGAAGTAATCAGTCGGTTGTATTGCCCTAGGGACAGCCCTTTTTTAACCGGCTTTGCGGGTATTTTACCGAAGCCTGCCGATAGGATCAGAAGCTGGGGGATACTGGTTTTTGGAAGTGGGTTGTTGATGGTAATAACCAGATCTGGCTGGCATTTTCGAATGACAGTGCTCCATTCCCGGCGCAACCAAACGGACTCAAACATTTTCACAAAAAACGGAGGCTTCAATAATATGGCGCCGGTTTCTTCGGAAAGCCTGTTGTTATTAACCGATGTTAAAAATTGAAATGTATGACCGGTCTGCTGCTGCTTTAAACGCAGCAAAATACGCAGGATGAATCCTTCAAAAGTATTCTCTTTTGATAAAAACCCCGTGCTTGTATTAATCATCAGCTTCATGATATCCAATTCATTAAAGAATATACATTTTATGATTCGATTTTACCTCTCTTACCCCTGTACTTAATAGGCGTTCGTTTCGTTTTTGTAATAATAAGAGATATTGTAAAGGTAATCCGCTTAAGATATTTCAGGATCATCTCAAGGTAGAAGATAGGTGCTAGAAATCATAAACGGATTTACCGGTAGACGAATAATCCTATTGTAAATCTAAAATCCGTACCTATGAGGCTTCAAATTCTACGCATTTCTTTTTTTGTAGTTTATGCATTGCTGAACTGGAATAAAGTCTCGTTCTCACAATGTCCTGGTGGGAAGCCACTTCAAACCGTTACCTACAGCAATACCGGGAACCTGGGAAGTTTGACAGACTCCATCTATTTTGCCGGAAAGTTCGATCCCGCGCTGGGAACGATAGTAAGTGCCGAAATGTCTATATCTACGCTTGGGTATGCACTATTAGAAGTGATTAATGACGTGGGGGCGCCCATCACTTATAAGATAACTTATTTCAGAACAGATTACATCAATGGACCCGGTCTTGGCGCAGGTGGAATTATGCTGGATACTTTTATCGTCTATCCGGGAATTACCATTGGCGCAAGTGATAGTCCTGCGGTAGCAACCAGCACTCCACCATGGGCTAGTAACGGTCCGAATAAAGATAATTCCAACGTTTGGGGTACCATACAAGCTTCCCCCGTTTTTTCAGACACAACGGGCGATCATCCGCGGGAGTTTCATCAAACCATTGATTCTGCTGATTTTCCGCTTTTTACGGGGTCAGGCCCGCTAATTTATTATTATGATGTGGTTGCCTCTTTACTCGCGCAGGGTGTGGGCGGCCGGTATACCCAACGGATAGTAACGCTTAACACGCAATACACGATAAGTACAACTTATACTTATTGCCCTATGAATATTTTACCCCAGGGCAAATTGACTTTTTCAGCGAAGAAAGTGGACGACCACAATATAAGACTCAACTGGGTTAAAGAAACAGAGGTGGACGGAATAACCTACACTCCGGAGGTCAGTCGGGATGGCTATTCCTTCAGCCCTCTTGAGAATGTGGAGAGTAAAGTGCCCGAAACGCCGTCCACGGTGGTGAAATATGAATATGGTTATGCCGTTCCGAAATCTTCTCCAGGTAAGTTCTATTTCCGGCTCAGGCAGGCAGATGCATCAGGGCAAATATTGTATTCGGCTATTTCGACGGTTAATATGATAAGCATCCCTGTTGAATCGGAGACACTAACTTTGTTCCCCAATCCTGCCGGAGAACAGGTTAATTTGAGATTTCCTGCTATTCAGAAGCATGACTTGCTGGCCGAACTTTTGACGACCACCGGTCAGATTGTTGAAAGAAAGCAAATTAGCGCCAACGGATCAGAGCAATACCTATTCAACTTTACCAGGAGACATCAGCCGGGTATATATTTTATCAGAGTGACGGATAATGTGTCAAAAACCCGGTTAACCGGCAGATTGGTTATCCGATGACTATTAGACCTTGCCGGTGCTATTCGAAGGTATATTGAATGTATAAAAACACATTTCTACTGCGAAAGAGTGAGTTATAGTAGAAAGTTGCTAAGTCTTTTGTATTTTTACCGATATTTTTGTTTTATAATATGGAGTACAATACAACGAGAGAACCTCTGATAATGCGGGAGTATGGACGGCATATCCAGAAAATGGTTGATTATGTAGTGACTATTGAGGATAAAGAAAAACGGCAGAAAAACGCTCAGGCATTGATTGAATTAATGGGCTTCTTAAATCCGCATTTAAAGAATGTAGAAGATTTCAGGCATAAATTGTGGGACCACTTGTTTTACATTTCCAACTTTAAGCTGGATGTGGAGAGTCCTTATCCGATTCCCACCCGGGAAAAGCTAAGAGCAAGACCCGAACCGATGCCGTACCCGAAGCGGTATCCCAGATATTCTCATTTAGGCAAAAACCTGGAAAACATTATTGAGAAGGCTTTGAAGGAAGAAGACGCAGATAAACGTGCAGGGTTTGCCAATACGATAGCATATTACATGAAGCTGGCCTATAATACCTGGCATAAAGAGCTGGTACATGACGACTCCATTCGCAGTGAGTTGAATGCCATTACCAACGGGCAGCTTGAATTTACGAATACACCTTTTGTAAAGGCTTTCCGTGAAAGAGAAGGACGAGAAGGCAACCGCTTTCAGCGCGGCGGAAGCAAAGGGGGTTATCAGCAACGTACGAATGGCAGCGGCAGCGGTCGCAATGGAAAGAGTGGCGGTAAACATTATAAGAAGAGGTTTAAATAGAAAGCAAAGGCTTAAAATAAATAAACCCCGGTTGTATCCTTTAGTACGGCCGGGGTTTTAAATTTGTTTTTTTATATTACAATATGCATTCATTTGAAGTTACCGGAGGTAGAAAACTAAAAGGTGAGATCACTCCCCAGGGGGCGAAGAATGAAGCGCTCCAGATTATAAGCGCCGTTTTACTTACTCCTGAAACGGTCACCATTAATAATATTCCGGATATTATAGACGTAAACCTGTTGATCGAACTACTTGGAGAGATGAATGTTAAGGTTGAACGTCATGATCGCCATTCCTGCTCTTTCACCGCAGACGAAGTGAATGTTGAGTACCTCCATAGTGCAAGTTACCATAAGAAAAGCGGCAGATTAAGAGGTTCTGTGATGCTCGCGGGACCGTTGCTCGCGCGTTTCGGGAAGGCTTTTATCCCCAAACCCGGAGGCGATAAAATCGGAAGAAGGCGGCTGGACACCCATATTATTGGTTTTGAAAAATTAGGTGTTGCGTTTGACTATCAGCAGGAAGATGGTTTCTTCCATTTGAAAGCTCCCTCTTTAAAGGGAACGGAGATGCTGCTGGATGAGCCTTCTGTAACCGGAACGGCAAATATTTTGATGGCCGCCGTGATGGCTCATGGACGAACCGTCATTTATAATGCAGCTTGTGAACCCTATATCCAGCAATTATGTAAGATGCTAAACCGTATGGGTGCGCGTATTACCGGAATCGGATCTAATTTGCTTCAAGTTGAAGGGGTAAGCCGTCTTGGGGGAACCACCCATGATTTGCTGCCCGACATGATTGAGGTAGGCTCTTTTATCGGGCTGGCTGCCATGACCCAAAGTGAGATTACCATAAAAAATGCCGGTATTGCCCACCTCGGTCAGATCCCAGATAAATTCAGACAGTTGGGAATTCATTTTGAATGTAAGGGGGATGATATATATCTTCCCGGACAGGATAGCTATGAGATTCAGACTTTCCTGGATGGGTCGGTAATGACCATATATGATCATCCCTGGCCCGGATTTACGCCCGACTTATTGAGTATCGTATTGGTAGTGGCCACGCAAGCCAAGGGTTCTATCCTGGTCCACCAGAAGATGTTTGAAAGCCGTTTATTCTTTGTAGATAAGATTATTGATATGGGCGCCCAAATAATATTATGCGACCCTCACAGAGCAGCGGTTATCGGACTTAACAGGCATCATCCTTTGCGGGGCATTACCATGAGCAGTCCCGATATAAGAGCGGGAGTGGCATTGCTTATTGCCGCTTTGAGTGCAGAGGGAAGGAGCGTGATTCAAAATATTGAACAGATAGACCGTGGTTATCAAAATATTGACGAAAGATTGCGAAACCTGGGTGCACAGATACAAAGGATTTGATATTTCCGTTATTGAAAAAACAGACTGCTAAGCAGGATTATTATTTTATTGAATGAGTCAGGGAAAAATTATTATAGTGACAGCGCCATCCGGATCGGGAAAGACGAGCATTGTGCGGTATCTGCTGGATAAATATCCCCAACGCCTTGGTTTTTCTATTTCGGCAACAACCAGAAAGCCGAGGGGAAATGAAGTGGAAGGAAAAGACTATTATTTTCTCTCCGAGGAAGTATTTAAACAAAAGATTCGAAAAAATGAGTTTGTAGAATGGGAGATGGTGTATGAAGGCAAATATTATGGCACGCTGGAATCCGAACTTACCCGTTTATGGGGCAACGGCAAGACACCCGTACTGGATATTGATGTAAAGGGAGCGCTTCACATTCAGCAACGATTTCCAAAAACAGCGGTATCCATCTTTGTAGAGCCGCCCTCGGTAGAAGAACTGGAAAGACGGCTAAAAGGCAGGGGAACGGAATCGAAGGAATCTCTGGAAGCCAGGGTTAATAAGGCTGCCTATGAGTTATCCTTTAAAAATCATTTTAATTATACCATATTGAACAATGATTTAGAGAAGGCTTGCAAGGAAGCCGAGAGCATTATTACGCCCCTTTTTTGATTTTTTATGATTATTTTTAAAGAGATATGACAGATGTAGATGTATTAAAACTGGTAGGAATCATTTTGACCCTGCTGCTGGTAGGCTTCTTTACGGGTATCGAAGTAGCCTTTGTCTCCGCCAACAAGTTTTCCTTCGAATTGAAGAGAAAACAGGGACTGAGAAGCGGCAAGATATTATCCCAGTTATTTGATCAACCAATAAAATTTATTGGGACTGCACTGGTAGGGCTCATTGTCGTCATTGTTATTTACGGATTGCTAGTAGGTGAGTTTTTGTCGCCCTTGTGGGACTGGATAGAAATGCATCTCACCGCCTCCTCGTCTTACTATGTAAAATATCTGCGGCTCGTTTTTGAAACCCTGATTTCTTCTATTATACTGCTTATTGTCCAATTTTCTTTCAGGGCTGTATTCAGGGTTAAGAATGATTCTTTACTTTCCTTTTTTGCCCAATTGGGCCTCATTGATTTTTTTCATAAGATTCTTTACCCTATCGGCTCCTTTTTCATCACCGTATCGGAATGGATACTGATGTACCTGTTCAATATCCGCATTCCTGACCATAGCAGGTCATCTATCGCTGCAGTTGACCTGGATAATTTTGTACAACAATATAAGAACCAGTCCGATGGGGGGCCGGATCTAAATGCGCAGCTTTTTGAAAATGCACTCCAGTTACCTTCGGTTAAAATCAGGCAATGCCTTATACCGCGCAAAGAGATCGAGTCCGTAGAAATAAACACGCCCGTTAATGAAGTAAAGCAAAAATTTGTTGATACCAAATTAAGCCGGCTCGTAGTGTACGAAACGAGTATTGATAGCATACGCGGATACGTACACCAGATTGAGTTTTTTAAAAAACCGAGCGACTTGCAATCTATTTTGATGCCCATACCCGCCGTGCCCGAAAGCATGAGCGCTATGGATTTAATCAGCAAGTTTACTAAAGAACAGAAAAGCATCGCCTGGGTGGTAGATGAGTTTGGAGGTACCGCCGGAATCATAACACTGGAAGATCTGTTAGAAGAGATTTTTGGCGAGATCAAAGATGAATACGATACGGATAAGTTTGTTGAGAAACAAATTGCCGAAAATGAGTTTATCTTTTCAGGCCGGCTTGAGCTGGACTATTTAACCAGGAAATATCATTTGGATTTTGGTGAATCTGAGTCGGAAACGCTTTCGGGTTATATTATCCAACACCATGAGCTGATCCCCAAAATAAAGGAGAGAATCATCGTAGACAGTTATGAATTTGATATCATCAACGTGAGCGACACCCGCATCGAAATGGTTAAAATGAAACGACTGAAATAAGCGTGCTGCATTTAATCCGGTTCGGATGATGAGTGTCTACCAATGGTCTGCCTTGGCCATTTCCACATCCTGCTTGTACTTCTCCGGTATATCTCCCGCTAAAATACACCCTGGTTTCAGGGAAGGAAATACGTCTTCAAAGGTTCTTACTTCATTCATGAATACCCGGCGGTAAATATGAGACCGGGTGAGGTTCCCCGGCTCGCTGACACCTGCGGCGCCACAAAGTTCAACAAAAGATTTTACCACTTCTTCGTGATAGTTGGCTACCCGGTATTTTTTATCTTCTACCACCAACCCCACTGTTAATTTCGGATCCTGGGTGGTGATGCCCGTGGGACAACGATTGGTATTACACAACAAAGCCTGTATGCATCCGAGCGCCATCATCATCGCCCGGGCGCTGTTACAACCATCAGCTCCCAGCGCAATAGCACGCAGGATATGGAATCCGGACAGAATTTTTCCCGAAGCGATCACTTTTACGTGTTGCCTTATACCATAACCAACAAGCATGTTGTGTACAAAAGCCAGTCCGTCCATCATCGGCGCACCCACGTAATTGGAAAACTCCTGGGGTGCAGCACCCGTGCCGCCCTCTCCTCCATCCACCGTAATAAAATCGGGATAACTATCCAGCTCTACCATTGCTTTGCAAATGCCCACGAACTCACTTTTTTTGCCTACGCAGAGCTTAAATCCGATAGGTCGCCCATCGCTCAGTTCCCTGAGGCGTTTGATGAATTCGATTAGTCCTCTGGGTGAACTAAAAGCGGTGTGATATGGAGGAGAAGCAACCGTTGTATAGGGCTTAACATGGCGGATAGCGGCAATTTCGGGGGTGTTCTTTTTAGCAGGTAAAATACCTCCGTGCCCGGGTTTTGCCCCCTGAGAGAGCTTAATTTCGATCATCTTAATTTCCGGGCGGCCGACCTTAGACCTGAAAAGCTCCTCGGAAAAGTTACCCGCTTCATCGCGGCAGCCGAAATAACCTGTGCCAATCTGCCAAATCAAGTCTCCGCCGTTTTTGAGATGATGTGGACTAATGCCTCCTTCGCCGGTATTGTGAGCGAACCCTCCTATTTTTGCGCCTGCATTCAGCGCTTCAACGGCATTTCCGCTGAGAGCGCCAAAACTCATGGCAGAAACATTCAAAACACTCGCCGAATAGGGCTGCTTACAATCCTTGTTGCCAATCAGTATCCTGGGATCGTGGTTTAAAGAATGGAAATCCAAGGGAGAGATAGAATGACTTAGCCATTCATAGCCTTCCTGGTACACGTCTAACTGCGTTCCAAAAGGCATGGTATCCATTTGCTTCTTGGCTCTTTGGTATATGGTTGACCTATCTATGCGGCTCACCGGCCTTCCGTCAATATCCGACTCTATGAAGTATTGATACATCTTGGGGCGTATGTCTTCCATCCAATAGCGCACGCGACCCACTATCGGAAAATTCCGCATGATCGTATGGCGCGTTTGAACCATATCATATATACCCATCACGGTAAAAGCCAGCGCTATACAGAAGGTTATCAACCACCACCAGCTAACCGCAAAACTTAACAGCCCGGTGATTACCAACCCAAGGAAAGCCGATGTTACAAAGATTCGTCTCATGCTTTGTCAATTTGATTGGGACAAATTTATCGAAATAAAAGAAGTGCGAACCTGCCCGGTAAGGAACGCGGCAGGAATAAAAAAATTATTCTTCACTGCAGGGATTAGTTTCGGAACGGCAGACCACTACCAAACCATCATCTGCCGCAGAAGTGATAACGATTACCTGCTTACCGGTATAGACTTTCTTCAATAGAATCGAGTATGGTACAATAACTCAGATAACGTTCTATGTGTATTTCACCTTCTTCTACCGCTTCTTTGATTGCACATCCCGGTTCATTGATGTGCCTGCAATTATTAAACTGGCAGTTATTCAGCAGATCCCTCATTTCGGGGAAATAGTGCGAAAGTTCGTTGCGGGAGATATCTACGAGTCCAAACTCGCGGATACCGGGAGTATCAATTATCCTTCCATCGAAGGGCAGGTCAAACATCTCGGCAAATGTGGTGGTATGAAGTCCTTTACCACTCCATTCACTTATTTTTTGCGTTCTCAGTTCAATAGAAGGAGCTATCCAATTGATAAAAGAAGATTTTCCTACTCCTGAGTGCCCGCTGATCAGAGAAGTCTTACCCTGCAATAATAAGCGAATATCATCTGCCCCCTCATTTTTGATCACGCTGATCAGAAATACGGGGTATCCTATCTTCCGATACATCTCCTTCAGTTCTTCATAATAAGCCATCTGCTTTTCTTTATACAAATCCGATTTATTAAAAATCAGCAGAGCAGGGATATGATAGGCTTCCGCCGCCGCCAAAAAGCGATCGATAAATCCCTGCGATGTACGCGGCTCCTTTAAAGTGCAGATGAGTAGCGTTTGATCTACATTAGCGGCTATTATATGATGTTTCCCTTTGTGAGAAGGCGATTGGCGGTTAATATAATTATGCCGGTCGTATATGTTGATAATAACAGCGGTTTGCTCCCGGGTATCTTCCAGTTCAATATCTATCTCGTCTCCAACGGTAATTGGATTCGTTGATGTGATGTCATCTATCTTAAATTTACCCTTGATTCTTGCATTGTACCATTTCCCATCCTGGCCTTTTACGACGTACCAACTGCCGGTAGATTTATACACAACCGCTTTCATAATAGCTCCATTTGTTCAGACCGGAAAAGCATTCCGAATATCAGGAATGGTTATCTGACTCTTTTTCCATCATCAAAAAGGCTTTAATGAATCCATCCAATTCGCCATCCATTACAGGTTGCACATTTCCGACTTCATAGTCCGTACGATGGTCTTTAATCATTTTATAAGGATGAAAAACATAAGAACGTATTTGACTGCCCCATTCAATTTTTTTCTTGTTCGCATTAGAAGCATTTTTCAATTCCTGCCGTTTCCTCATCTCTTCTTCATATAAACGGCTTTTTAACATCTTCAATGCCTTTTCCCGGTTTTCACCTTGTGTACGACTTTGCTGGCACTCTACAATGATACCCGATGGGATATGTGTAAGCCTCACTGCAGTTTCTACCTTATTTACGTTTTGCCCGCCCTTACCGCCACTGCGGTAAAACTCCCATTCTAAATCCGCCGGACTCACTTCAATATCAATGGAATCGTCCACTAAGGGATAAACGAAAACAGAAGCAAAGGAGGTATGCCTTCTTGCATTGCTGTCAAACGGAGAAATACGTACGAGCCGATGAACGCCGCTTTCGGATTTCAAAAATCCATAGGCAAAAGGCCCGTCAAATTGAATGGTGGCCGATTTGATGCCGGCGCCATCGCCTTCCTGCCAGTCTAATTCAATTAGGTTCCAGCCGTGCTTTTCTCCATACATACTATACATTCTAATCAGCATTTCTGCCCAATCCTGGCTCTCCGTACCACCCGCACCGCTATTGATTTGCAGAATAGCGGGCAATTCATCTTCGGGCTGATTCAGCGTACTCTTGAATTCTGCTTCCTCAATTTGAGCCTTAGCATACTGATAAGCCGCCTTAACATCCTCTTCCGTACCCTCACCCTCTTTCCAGAAATCAAATAAAACGGCAAAATCTTCTACGGCTGTATGTACGCCTTCGTATAACTTAACCCAGTATTCATTGAGCTTAATCTCTTTCAGAATCTGCGTAGCTCTGACGTTATCATCCCAAAAACCCGGTGAAAGCGTAAGTTGTTTATCGTTGGAAATCTTATCGCGCCTGTTGGCTACGTCAAAGATACCTCCCCAATCCCGTTACGCGGGATCTCATATCTTTTAAATGTTCTTGTGTCATAGCTGGCAAAAATAAGATTATTTGAAAAGCGGAAGTAAAATTCCCTTTCTCTTTATTTGCAGCAGTCTTTTTTTACAAAAAGACCCTTTAAAAAGCTTAGCAAAGAAAAAATAACTCGTTTGGTAGTCATTATGCTGTACCGATATTAATAGCAATTCTTATAGCAGTAAAGTTACAACAGTTCTGGTATAACGTTACACTATTAAACTATTATGCAATACGAGATATGCTTGACAGATATATCCCGACTTTGACACCTTTCGTTTGCAACTGCCTGTCCTCCATTCTATTATGATTTGCACGTTGCCATTTTACGAGACGCAAGAGACGTAAACTGCCGCACAATCTGTGATAATACGTAAGAAAGAACAGAGAGACGAACCCATAAATGGGGGTTTTACTCAACCGGATAAATAACATTTTCATTTTCACTTCATATACCTTTGCAGGATGAAATTGGCCCAAAAAACAAATATCCGTGATTTGAGTCTGGAGGAAGTTCAGGAATATTTCGAAAAAGCCGGCGAAAAGAAGTTCCGCGCCAACCAATTGTACGAGTGGCTTTGGAAGAAGCGGGTTCGTAGCTTTGACGAGATGTCTAATCTCAGCAAGTCATTGAGAATCAGGCTGCAGGAAGACTTTGATTTCCCCGCGCTGTCTATTGATGCAACGCAGTTTTCAACGGACGGCACTATTAAAACCCGTTTCCGAACCGTAGATGACTTTATGGTGGAAGGCGTGCTCATCCCCACGGCTAACCGGCAAACCGCCTGTGTTTCTTCACAAATAGGCTGTAGCCTGGGCTGTAAATTCTGCGCTACGGGATATATGGGGAGAAAACGGAACCTTCATTTTGGTGAAATCTACGACCAGGTAGCGGCTATTCAACAGCAGGCGGAGGAGAATTTCCAGAAGAACCTGAGTAATATTGTTTTTATGGGTATGGGCGAGCCCCTTCTCAATTATAAAAATGTATTGAAAGCAATAGAACGTATTTCTTCACCCGAAGGAATGGGGATGAGTCCCCGGAGGATTACGGTGTCTACCGCAGGTATTGCCAAGATGATCAAACAACTGGGTGATGACCGGGTGAAATTTAAACTGGCGCTTTCCCTGCACGCGGCTACCGACAACAAGAGGAGCCAAATCATGCCCATCAATGATAGTAATAATATTAAATCACTCGTTGATGCTTTAAACTATTTTTACAAGTGCACCCATAATGAGATTACCCTGGAATACATCCTGTTCAAAAATCTGAACGATTCCTTGCAGGATGCGGAAGACCTCGTGAAATTGTACCGCCGGATACCCGCGGATTTAGTCAATATTATTGAATACAACCCGATAGACCTTGCGAGTTTTTCGAAGGCCGAGGAAAAGGTTACAGAGGATTTTATGCAGTACCTGGACCGGCACAGAGTGAATGCAAGGCTCAGAAGAAGCAGGGGTAAAGACATTGATGCGGCCTGCGGTCAACTGGCAAATAAAGAAACCCACTGATTCATTTTAATCATCCCTCATTTCTTCCAAATACATTACACATGAGCAAGACCCCATTTGATAAGTTTATGCACAAAGAAGACCGTGGTGCGCGGAAGAAAGAGAAAATACGCCAGGAAAAAAAGAAACTGAGAGAAGAGAAGAATGCCTGGTTTGAGGAGAGGAAAAAATTAGCACGGGAGGGTAAAGTCGAAACCCGGGGAGGCAAGCGAACATCGGGTGAGAAACCTATTGCGAAACGAAATCCGGCGTCGAAAATAACGGTTTCAAAGAAGATAAAAGCTCGTCCGGCCACACCCCTAAATAAGACTGTAACTCCCAGTCCCTCAACCAGTGAAGACGAAATGCCATTGAACAAATTTATTGCCTGGTGCGGTGTGTGCAGCAGGCGCGAAGCGGCTGAACTGGTGAAGGCTGGTAAGGTAAAGGTGAATGATCAAATAATTACCGAACCTCCATTCAGGGTAAGTCAGCGGGACGTCATAAAAGTGAATGGAAAACGGATTACCATACAAAAGAATCTTATCTATATATTGCTCAATAAACCCAAAGATTATATCACCACTACAGATGATCCTGAAGGACGTAAGACGGTTATGGACCTGGTGAAAAAAGCAACATCGGAAAGAGTATTCCCCGTAGGGAGGCTGGATAGAAACACCACCGGCGTATTGCTGATCACCAATGATGGCGACCTGGCGCAACGCCTCACCCATCCAAAATACAGGGTAAGGAAGATTTATGAAGTTCATTTAGATAAGCCGATCACCCGGCAACAATTGGAAGACATAGCAAATGGCATTACACTGGATGACGGATTTATTCAGCCGGATGCGGTTGCCTATGCCGACCCAAAGGATAAGCGCATAGTGGGGATTGAGATACATAGCGGCAGGAACCGAATTGTACGCCGTATTTTTGAGCATGCAGGATTCAGTATCAAAAGCCTCGACCGCGTGATGTATGGAATTTTTACTAAAAAAAATATTGAAAGAGGTAAGTGGCGATATCTGACGGAAAAGGAAATCCGTTTACTAAAATACCTGAACACTTCCTTCGGCTATACTAAAACATCCTGATCTGCGGTGCATAAATTAAAAGAACAAATTCTCTTCGAAAACGAAAAGATAGTGGTGGTGAATAAACCGGCGGGGTTCCTGTCTGTGCCCGATAGAGAAGGCAAAGACATCTCCCTGAAGCAAATGTTGCAGCAACAATACGGTAAGATATGGACGATACACCGCTTAGATAAAGATACCAGCGGAATAATTGTTTTTGCCAGGGAAGAAGGCAGCCATAAATACCTGTCACAATTGTTTGCGGGGCGGGAGATTGAAAAATATTACGTAGGCATGGTGCTTGGTGATCCTGTAAATGAATTCGGAACGGTGGACGCAGCTATTGCAGAACACTCGGTAAAGAAAGGGATGATGGTAATTCATTCGAAAGGGAAAGCTGCACTGACGGATTATACGGTAATAGAGCGTTTTAGTAATTTTTCCTTTCTGCGGTTTCGAATCCATACCGGCCGCACCCACCAGATTCGTGTGCACATGAAGCATATAGGGCATCCCATTCTCTGCGATACACTCTACGGAAACGGGGAACCCATATACCTGTCTTCCTTTAAGCGGAAATTCAATCTTTCCAAACGCGAAGAGG
>JACFNM010000023.1:2766-22962 GCA_019454915.1 Chitinophagaceae bacterium | reverse complement strand
GTCTATAAATACAAATTCCGAAAGATCCCCGTTTGTAAAATCGCAACCGTTAAAAAGGCAGCTTTCATATTCCCCCCTTACCGGCAAATCGTTTTCATCAAAAGTCCTGTCCAGAATTATGTCTTCATGCATGTGCATTCCCTTTTAATGTAATATTTTTGGTAGCCTGTTCTATATGATCTATCCCTCTTTTTTCTCATCTGCTTCCTCCACAACCAGGGCGCCACGGGATTCGGCTCACTCCAGAGTCCTATTCTCCTGTTTCTTGCCTGTGTTTCCAGCCGGGCGTATTCTTCATCGGTTGAGTATTTTTTAAAATGCCAGGCTAGGCCATGACGCATCAATTCCTTATTCAAATTTCTGCCATCGGGTAAAATAACTTCGGCTATCAACCGCTTATTCCGGTCGTACCCGCCACACTGAATTAATGAAACAAAAGCACCGAAGCATAAGTCAGAGACGAATTTTTTTGCTTTATTCCCATAGGGCTGTCCCTTTTCGGGACAATCAATATGAGCAAATCGAACTACCTGCTGTTTTCCGTTCATTAACAGAACGAAGGTATCCCCGTCCTTAACACCGGTTACCTTATAGGTAGCCTGCACATCTTCCTGCGGAAATTGAAGCTCCTTTAAGAAGTTCGTCTTCATTCCGTCTCCCTTTCCCGAACAAGGGCAGGTTATCAGGAAAAATGAAGCCAGGAAAATAAACAGGAATTTCATTCAATCAAAAATACTTTTCTATCCCCGATCAGGATATTTTCTTATGTTTAATCAACCAATCTACTGATTCCTGAATCGCCTCTATAGAACTGTATTTGGGCTTGTATTGCAGTAACCGCTTCGCTTTTTCTATACTGTAACTGGGGCTGTGAATAAGATGATCCCAGGTAATCACTGCGTCTTCCTCTGCAACGGTTTTTTCCCATTCGGCCCAGGGCAGAAACTTTATACGGGCCGGTTTACCAAACCACTCTCCCATCAGCTCAGCATAGCCCAGCATACTCAAGGCCCGGGGAGATACAATATTAAAACTCTCTCCTTTGCATGCTTCTCCATGATCAATCGCCAATTCAAACGCTTGTGCAACATCATCTGCATGCACATGATGCAGGGTTTCCATGCCTAAGTTGGGCAAAACAATTTCTTCGCCATTTTTCAACTTGCTGAATACATCCACATTCAAGTGTCCGGCGGGATTCACCGGTCTCCAACCGGGGCCTACGATGTGACCCGGATGCAGAATCGTTACGGGAAAGTCATTTTCTTTAGCTTCCTTTAACAAAAAAGACTCCGCTTCCGCCTTACCGATTCCATAATCGGTGAGCGGTTTCCGCGAACGTTCTTCATCGGCCGGCACGATCACACTGTGTCCATAGACCCATATTGTGCCGCAGAAAAGATAGTGGCTTACCACGCCCTCCAATGCCCTCACCATCTGTTCAGCAGTGGCTTTGTCAAAACAAATCATATCTATCACAATATCCGGCTTCATTTTCGCGATGCGCCCACCAAAACCTTCTTCATACGCAGGATTCGTCCGGTCTATGGCGATTTGCTTTACTTCATCCCATGCCGGATCGTTTATATAGGGAGTGCTGACATTTCGGGATACCACTATCACCTGGTGCCCCACCCTTACTAATCTCGGCACGAGAAAGGAGCCTACGTGCCCTGTTCCGCCAATAATTACTATGCGCATATCTAAAAGTTAAATAAACAATCTATTTCCTTCGTAAAAAAAATGATGAATGAAAAACAAGCCCCACTCATGTTCCGTTCATCCTTTTCAGGCGTGAAGGTAAGATGAAATAAGTGAACCCCGTTCCTTCAAATCATCAGAAGAAATTTCTCCGGATCTTTCCTCTTCCCGCTTTTCAGCGCCTTAGCGACAATTTTCCCAAATCATGACATTATTTCCCATGAAAGGAGCTATTTTCGCTCTGAAAAAAAGAATTCAATATGTACACAGGATTTAAACATTTACACTCAGGATTAGCTTATCTTTTATTAGCGGGGGTCGTCTTTGCTCTTCTGTATGCGATTATTTCAAAGAATAAACCTTTTACTTCCGGAAGCCGTAAGGTTGCGCTGATAGGACTTGTTTTTGCCCACATTCAATTTGTTGCAGGGCTCGTACTGTATTTTATATCTCCGCTTGGAGCTTCTAATTTTTCAGGTGAAGCCATGAAGGAAAGAACGGCAAGGTTGTTTATCCTGGAGCATCCGGTGATGATGCTGATTGCAGTAGCGTGCATTACCGTTGGTTATTCAAGGATGAAAAGACTGAGTAGTGATAAGAAAAAATACAACAGTATTATTATTTATTATGGGTTAGGGCTGATACTGATGTTAAGCATGATCCCCTGGAAGATTTGGCCGTAAAATAACATTGCTCAAAGGGTTCGCTAACCATCTTATCGTCTGTCAATATCTCGCTTTTATCAGAGCTGTGCTTTATGTATGGATCGCAATTCTCTGCGCACCTTCTGTTTATCTTTTCCATAACCGGATATTCTCAAAAGACTGATAAATTCTCTCCAATACGAAGTCAAATTGGAAATTGAAATACCGGGGGCAGTAAGCCCAGACTTTTGTAGTTTTGCCCTACAATTCATCAAACAACCTTGTTATGAAACTAAACAGTATCCCGAATTTTGTTCCGGTTTTAATAGCAACCCTTTTGTGGGGATGCGCCGGTAACTCTTCCAATGCCAACGTAGCTGCTGCACCGCCACCTGATTCTACCCAACTCCCTCCGGTTGAAACAGAAGCGCCCAACAGCAATTACAAGCCGGCGTTTGAAGGTCAAACGCGGATCAACGGCGTTAAGACCACAACCCCTTATAAAGTTGAGAAGATTGCGGAAAAAATAGACCGTCCCTGGGCGATTGTACCTATGCCCGACGGACGTTTGCTCATCACACTCAAATCAGGGTACATGGAGATTCATGACGCGGACGGGAAACTGGTGACGAAAATTACCGGGTTTCCAAAAGTGGACGATGCTAAGCAGGGCGGTTTGTTAGATGTAGCCTTTGACCCGGACTATGCACAGAACCGCACTATTTACTGGTCTTTTTCGGAACCACAGGGAAAAGGGAATCTGACTGCGGTAGCGAAAGGTCAGATTTCTGCTGACGAGACCACCATCCAGAATCCAACCGTTATTTTTCGGGCCAAACCGGCGCTGGATAGCAAATTGCATTTCGGTTCGCGCTTGGTATTTGATAAGGACGGCAACTTATTTGTAAGCGCCGGCGAAAGATCCATTTTGGAAGGACGGAAACAGGCGCAATGGCTGAATGCCGGACTGGGTAAAATTTTTAAAATCACAAAAGACGGAAAACCCGCTCCGGGAAATCCTTTCATCGGGCAAAAGGATGCGATGCCTGAAATTTATTCCTACGGCCATAGAAACCCCGAAAGCCTGGACATCAATCCCGTAACCGGAGAATTATGGGAAGCCGAATTCGGACCAAGAGGCGGAGATGAAGTGAACCGTATTCAACCCGGTAAGAATTATGGCTGGCCGGTTATTACCTACGGAATTGAATATAGCGGCGAAAAAATAGGAGATTCTATCCAGCAAAAAGAAGGAATGGAACAACCGGTATATTATTGGGACCCGGTACTTTCGCCCGGTGGCATGGTATTTTATACGGGAGATGAAATTCCGGAATGGAAAAATAATTTGTTTATTGGCGGACTTTCCAGCATGCACATCGCAAGACTGGTGATTGAAAACAATAAGGTAACGGGTGAAGAGAGATTATTGGCAGACCTGAAAGAAAGGTTCAGGGACGTCGCGCAAAAAGACGGAGCACTTTATGCTGTTACTGACGGCGGTAATATGTATAAAATCAGCAAGCAATAAAGTTTACCGTTGTGCTACGGTCAGGAATGAGTAAAACTGACCAAGAATGCGCGAAAAGGGTGATGAAGTTTTCTTTCATCACCCTTTTTTAACAGATATAAAAAAACTGAACCCCTGCTTTGCCTGAAGATGTACTGATAATAACCTCCATAACAAATCAGTATAAGTCAGGGTGCTTGAGTACCTTCCTGTGAATTATTCTTTTCCTGTTTAGATTTCCCCTCTTTATCATAAGTAGCCAAAACAATTAGACCCGCCCCGATTATCAGACCGCCAAAAGCTATTTCCATATTCTTTTTCCGAACAAGGGATAATATGCCGGCAGCTAATGTCAGTGCGCCTATCAGGATCAACACTATTTTGGTAGATTTATTCATTTTATAAAAGCAAACAGAATAAAGATAGTAAAGTTGCCAATTTTTCTCCTCTTTATTTCTCCGTTTTATTACAACAACCGGGTATTGAACCGTAAATCAGCGGGCACACAGAAAGACCGGCATAAAAGCCGGTCTTTCTGAGCCATAACCACACACCAACAATTCAAAAACTGAAACTATGTTTATATTTCTTATTGTATTTGCAGGTTGAAATGCTGCCACACTTCACGGTCTGCGTTTGTTACCATTTTGTCAGTTGGCAGGCTGATTACAGGCTGCATAGCCTTTTCAAAGGAAGAGGTCATATCTGCATCTGCTTTATTAAATAAATCCTTCAACGGCTTATTAATGGTAACCTGCAGGTTATGTCCGATAAAATCCTCCGACATTTCCTTGTCTGCCTTATAAATACTATAAGCATCCGGCGTGGCGATAGACACATTCGTAAAGATGAACCTCGTCTGCATTTCCAGGTCTGTTTGACCGCCAGATTCAAAAGCAGGATACATATTACGGGTAAGGAAATTCAGACGCATTTCGTAATCCGCCTTTTCCGCAGCTATCTGCCTGTTCAAGCTCCAGATTCTCCGGTCCCTGGCATCAACTATAAATCCAACGATGGCTTCTCTGTCGGCCTCATACTTAGCTTTATTACCTGGCGTACTAATCGCATAGGAATTGCTGTTACTACCCTTTCCGGGGTCAACCAGTGTTGCCATGTAACCTTTACCGTCAACTGAAGAAATCTTTACAACGTTCTTATTAGTATCGTTTCCGATAACAATTGATTCTTCCTGGATAAAAGACATCATAAAGAGACCCACTGTCAAAACCAGCAGCCTTGAAATGAATCTCCCGATTAAATCCGTAGAGATCCGGTTCATTCCCTTATGATTTTTTCCTGTCCTTAATTCCATTTTACTCTTGGTTTTCATATTCATGACTATTTAAAAATTTGTTTATCAATTTCAATTTCCACACAAAATTAAGCTCACTTACACTACTATGCTATGCATAGTACATTGTATGGTAATATAACTTGATAAATGGTCATAATTCAATTTAAACTTTTCAACGAATGGCAACAATGCTAGGAATATCCGGAACCTGAGTAAGTTTTAAGTTTTAACCGAAGAAAACTTCTAAAAAGACGGAGAGACTATTTCAATTGTTTAGTCGCTTACAAGCAACCGTTAAGTAAGGTTCCAACTTCGAAGCGCAAAAGTACGAATATTTCTATTACGTACAAACTCTTTTCAACCCGATTATTTTAAACAATTGCTAAAATATGGCAATATTAACGCTCAGTAATTGTTTATTTAACAAATTTCAATCATTCTATTAAATAATATTCAAAGATCTGGTTATTTCATATTGGCTGGCATAAAAACGGAAACTTTCCGGTTTTCTTGTATTTCGGGGGAAAATTCATGTTAAATAATGACATGTATCAATGGAAGCGTGGATGGTACTGCCGGAGGGTATCCCGGAGATAGTCACGGTCGAGGTGGGTATAAATTTCCGTGGTGATAATACTTTCATGTCCCAGCATCTCCTGTACCGCCCTTAAATCGGCGCCGCCCTCCACCAAATGAGTGGCAAAAGAATGGCGAAACGTATGCGGAGAGATGTTTTTCCTGATCCCTGCCATTTTTACCAGGTCTTTAATCATCAAAAAAATCATATTCCGTGTCAAGCCATGGCCTCTCCGGTTTAAAAACAAAATGTCTTCTTCACCTTTTTGGATATTGAGGTGGGCTCTAACATGTTCCCGATAGAGATTTATATATTTTATGGCATCATTCCCAACAGGAACCAATCGTTCTTTATCGCCCTTACCGGTAACATTTATGTACCCTTCGGAAAAATGAAGATTTGATATTTTCAGACCGGTCACTTCGCTCACCCGAAGACCGCAACTATACATGATTTCAATGATAGCTTTATTACGGACCCCTTCCGGCTTGCTCACATCAATCTGACTGATAATGGCTTCTATTTCTTCAAAACCAAGAACATCGGGTAAGCTTCTCTTTAACTTAGGCGACTCCAATAAGATAGTAGGATCCGCTGAACCGATCTTTTCGAGCAGGCAATATTTGTAAAAAGTTCTGAGTCCGGAAATAATCCTTGCCTGGGAAGAGGCGGCCATATTTAACCCGGCAATCCATTGAACAAACCCTTTCAGATCCTGCAAATCAATATCACCGGGCGTTTTGACGATCTCCTTCATCTGAAGGTATTGCGTCAACTTCTCTATATCACCGGCATAGGCTTCGACGGAATGGGTACTGAGTGATTTTTCCAGAATTAAATACCGTTTAAAACCTTTGATGATATCCTCCCACATATATTATATTTCTGTATCCGGAAACGCGTCCTTTTATCGTTTATACAAATATCTGTCAATATAATTTCAGACGAACCGGATTAAGCATGCCTTAGAGGTACACGTCTTCAATAAAAAAGAATTCCGGATTTTTATGCTTCCAGATATTAATCGCCAGTACGTCGTATTGTATCCTGTTCCATTCCGGATTTTGATCAAGAAATGCTTCCGCTCCCTTCATCAACCGCTCCATTTTTTGGTCTGAAACACTTTCCTCAGGAAAGCCATAATGCAAAGACCTTCTTGTCTTTACTTCAATAAAATGTAAAACTCCGCCTTTGTGAGCAACAATATCTATCTCGTAGTAAGAATAACGCCAGTTGTTGTGAAGAATGACAAAGTCATTTCTTTCAAGGTAAAGACGGGCCAATTCTTCTCCTTTTTTCCCGGTGAGATGATGGTTAGCCATGATATCAGTAACTCAACTTAATCATTAAGCCAGCTTCGGCTTCCGGCTATGTTGTATCAGGTAATACCCTCCAAAAAACAATCCGGCAAAAAATAATGTTCCGACAACGGAATTCAGATAGAAGGGTAATCCGTCCTGATAAGCCAGCATTAAGCCTTCGAAAGTTTTTGGACGATGATAACCTCCTCCACTAAACCACACCAGAAAGTTGGAAAGCAGGAAATACACCGTTGGTGCAGAAACATCACTGTCAATAATCCAAACAGAAGATAATTCACCAATTGCCCTTCATAAAATCCCCACATAGGAGAAAGACCCAAATAGTATAATGCCTGAAATAAAGCATCCGAAAGAACCATAGACAATATAGGCAGAGCAAATGCCAGTCTCTTTGATTGAATAACAGCCCCCGCAAAGAATGCCATGGCTATCTGCGGTGCAAAACCGTAAGGACGGCCGGGCACCACCCGATAAAGGGCTGAAACAACAATCAACATCAAAAAAATAGACAAAATATGCTTCCCTGTTTTCATATTGAATGATTTAACCTTGTCAAAAGTAATAATAATTGATGAAATGCATCCTCTGAGATCACTTCAGTGATTCCGTCCATTAACAAAATTCCCACATTCGCAACTGCGAATGTAAATACAGAAACAGATACGGACTGGAATTTAATCATTATCCCGTCTTCATCACAGGTACAACCTTCTATTTATCTCTTTCATATTTTGCTCCCCTGCCCTCTTTCGGAATAGTCTTTAAAATAAAATCGCGCAAATCCTGTGTACTGGACGCCAAATCTTCTTTTCGCAGGTACATCATGTGTCCGCCTCTATAGCCCTTCCAGGTCATCCGTTCCTGTAACTTTCCGCCCGGATCCATCTGCCATAAATTAAATTTGGCATTGAAATAATCGCATGCGCCATCATAGTAACCACTTTGCACCATTAAATGCAAATTTGGGTTTTGTGCCATGGCCTGGCGCAACTGATCCCCTGTTCTGTTATTTTCATTATCCCAGGGATACACATTGCCAAACATATTATAACTTAAATCGGTTTTGAAATTCAGTTCATCCCTCAGATAAATATTGATGGCCGGCGTAAATGCCTGCAGCCAGGCGGTTAATTCCGCATTGTAATCCGGTCTTTCCCCGGCATCCTTTTTATCTTTTCCCAAATATCTCGAATCCAGCCGGCCAATTGTATATCCCTTATCTCTCAGTAACTCCTTCCAAAAAAACCAGGTACCGATAGACAGATTATTCTGGAGTACCACCTCTGTCTTCAACCCTGAAAATCGTGCTACTTTTTCCGCAATCCCTTTTCTCTCTGCTTCCGTAAGTGATCCTCCTTTTGTGAGTGCCGGCAGATATTCCTCCACTGTAAATCGCTCCACTTCGGGGAGCATACTGGTGAGGTCTTTTTGCTGAAGATCCGCAGACAGCACCTTATGATACCATGCCGTAGCGGCATAATAAGGCAGTAACAAGGCGTCCTGCATCACCCGGCCTCTGTCAATACCCAACCCGGTGGGGGAAACCAATATAATCCCATTCGGGTATATCCACCGGCTGTTTTGTAGCTCTAATGCCAGTCCGGAAACCCTTGTTGTACCATAACTTTCTCCAATTAAGTATTTCGGCGAAGCCCAACGCTTGTACCGGCTGATGAATGTACTAATCCAGCCTGCCAGATACTTGACATCTGCATTCACTCCGAAAAAAGTTTCCCTGGGAATCTTATTACTTATGGGTCTGGAAAAACCCGTATTCACCGGATCTATATATACGACGTCCGCCACGTCAATTATCGAATAGGGATTATCCTGCATACCAAAGGGCTGCACAGGATATCCTTCACTGTCAATCTTTAGCAACCGGGGACCGGTATATCCTATTTCCATCCATACCGAAGGTGTGCCGGGGCCTCCGTTGAATGAAAATACTATTGGCCTGCTGGAACGATCGGTAACATCAGACCTTTCGTAATAAGTGAAAAACACACCCGCCAGCGGATTTTCCTTTTCGTCCCATACCGGTATGGTGCCGGCGATTACGGTATAAGGAATTCGCTGCCCTTTGATCGTTACCGTATTCTTACGGGTGATGGTTGTATCCGGGTTTAGTTTGATTTTATACGCTTCAACCGCTTTATCCGGCGCCTCAGGCAGTTTATCTCCTGAGCCCGTATTTTGTGCATCAGCTAAATAAAACGTACTGAGAAAAACAAAGCTGCTTAATAAGATTGCCTTCATACTTAAATATTTTTCTTTTATCTGACAAAAAAGATTCTTTTGAAATTATCGCGTTGTTCTGTTGCGTTAAAAATATAAAATATTCTTTTCCTGTGCGCTCATGGCTTATGAGTAATCTATTTACTTTTGAAACCCATAAACAAATCATACCTATTGCTGTCAATTATTCATTAGAATCTGATGAACGATAATACGGAAATTTATAAAATCCCGGCTCGTTTCCGGAGAATTGAGAACCTGCACATTTTATTATGGTTACTGAAGGATATAAGCTGGGCGCTCGATTTTCATATTTTTGGAATGTTCATGATCATACCCACCTTAAGCGCTGCCCTTCTGATAACCTGGCAAACACGAAAGCTGACTGCTGAACTGTTGCACAATCTGGCTGTTGTGCTATGGATTACCGCAAACTGTCTTTGGATGACAGGCGAGTTCTACGGCTGGGATGAAGGTCCCTGGGGAGCACGCCACCTGGCCTTAATCCCTTTCTCCATCGGATTAGGCATCCTGGTTTATTATTATGCGTTTTTAGGGCATAAAAAGAGTTTCCGAAAAGAAATGATTCTCAAGGCAGAAGAACTGGTGAAAGAAGACAGGCGGCAAAAAGCCGCCGCTATGGAAAACATCTGACTTTTGGGACGAGACCTCTTCGTCTTATACAACCAGCAGCCCTGATAATGCTCTCCTTAAAGCATTTTAACCTATAATGTTGCTATGCTTCATACAGTTCGTTTCTTTAATGTCCACAACCGCCTTATAACCTATGAAAACTTCGATAGGTCTCTTTCCCTGCCGGGCTTCTGAATATGGGCGTAAATGATTTACCTTTGCCATCCTCAAAAAAACACAGATGTACAGGACACATACTTGCGGTGAATTAACTATTCAGGATACGGGAAAAACGGTTACGCTGGCGGGCTGGGTGCAAACCATCAGAAAGTTTGGCGCCATTACCTTCGTTGATTTAAGAGACCGTTATGGCATTACCCAACTGGTTTTTGATGAAGATTTGAATCATCAGTTGGAAAAAACGCCGATTGGCCGCGAATTTGTGTTGCAGATAAACGGGATTGTTCGTGAACGGAGCAATAAAAACCCGGCTATCCCCACCGGGGATATAGAACTGAGGGTAGAGTCCTTCAACATCCTCAATGCTTCCGCCACGCCTCCCTTCACCATTCAGGATGACACCGACGGAGGGGATGACCTGCGCATGAAGTACCGGTACCTGGACCTCCGGCGCAACATTGTAAAACGGAATATAGAATTACGCTACGCTGTTAGTCGTTCCGCACGGAACTATCTTCATGAACAGGGCTTCATGGATATTGAAACGCCTTTTCTGATAAAATCCACTCCGGAAGGGGCAAGAGATTTTGTAGTGCCCTCCAGGATGAATGCCGGTCAGTTCTATGCCCTGCCCCAGAGCCCGCAAACATTTAAGCAATTACTTATGGTGAGCGGGTACGACCGGTATTACCAGATTGTAAAATGTTTCCGGGATGAGGATTTGCGTGCCGACCGCCAGCCCGAGTTCACCCAGATTGACTGTGAAATGAGCTTTGTGGAGCAGGAAGATATTCTGCACATGTTCGAAGGTTTGATCAAACGAATCTTTAAGGATGTAAAGGGAATAGACTATACCGAAAGCGTTCCCGGAATGAGTTGGGAAGATGCCATGTGGCATTACGGGAATGATAAACCGGATATTCGTTTTGATATGAAGGTAGCGAACTTAAAAGTTCCCGCCCATGTTTTTCCTGATAAGGTAGGAGAAATTGCAGACACATCCATAGCGAAAAGTGATTTTAAAGTATTCAATGAAGCGGAAACTATTGTGGCTATTGCGGCTCCGGGATGCAGTGAGTATTCACGCAAGCAAACCGATGAACTCACCGAATGGGTTAAGCGTCCGCAGATAGGTATGAAGGGGCTTGCTTTCATAAAATACAATACAGACGGTAGCCTGAAAAGCAGCGTAGATAAATTCTTTACTTCTGAACAATTAGCCGGAATCGCTAAAGCCGTTCAGGCTAATCCCGGCGACCTGATATTGATTTTAGCGGGCGATGAAGAGCGAACGAGGAAGGCCATCAGCGAACTGAGGTTGGAGATGGGCAAGCGATTAGGGATGAGAAAGGCTGATGAATACAAACTATTATGGGTATTGGATTTCCCGCTGTTTGAATATTCACCGGAAGAAAACAGATGGGTTGCCCGTCACCATCCGTTCACGGCTCCCAAGCCTGCTGATATTGATACGATGATATATCATTCGCCTGTCATATCAGATCCTGAAAAATATCTGCAGCATCCTTATGCACGCATCAAAGCAAACGCATACGACATGGTGCTGAACGGCAATGAAATCGGCGGCGGTTCTATCCGGATATATCAAAGAAACCTACAGGAGAAGATGTTTGCCGCGCTGGGCATGAGTAGGGAAGAATCTATGCACAAATTTGGCTTTTTATTAGGCGCCTTTGAATATGGCGCACCTCCTCATGGAGGGCTTGCTTTTGGATTCGACCGGTTATGTGCTATCTTAGGAGGAAGTGAAAGCATCCGTGATTTTATCGCCTTCCCAAAAAACAATGCCGGAAGGGATGTGATGTTAGATGCACCGTCCACAATTGATACCAAACAATTAGATGAACTTTCACTCAGTATAAAACCCTCCGTATGAAAACCAATTTAAAAATATCAAACATCCTCTCCTGGATCAACCTGGTAATCGGAGGCATCCTGGTAGCAGGAGGTCTGCTGAGTATGCTGGCTACACCCAATGCCTCCATCATTCTGGTATCCGTGGTGTTGACGGGGTCCATCGTATTACATAGTTATGCTGCGCTCCAGTTGAGAAAGAGCATTATAAACCCGGACGTTCCCCTGAACAAGCAAACGCCAATTGGTATCCGCTTCATCGGTTTCTTAGCCTTATTTTTCGCTATAATGAATATTGGCAATGCCGTAGTCATTATTCAACATGCTAAGGAAGTACTGGAACAGGTTGAACTTCCCTTCAAACCGGAAGGAATGGACCTGGTGGCGGTCATCCGGGGTGTTGGCGTATTCTCGCTCTTGTTTAGTTTGGGTATCGCCTTTAACGTATTACTCAACCTGCGTTTACTCAAATGGTACCAGACAAAAGATAATGAGGCGGCATAATTTCAATTCTATTTACCCGTTAGTGTCATAAGTTATAGCTTCAAACACCAGAATCTGTATCCAATCAAAACATTTTAGCCTTTCTTTAAGCAGGGCGATAGCCCCTGCGCTCTTATATTTGTGAAAACCATTCATTGAATTCTTATGAAAATCAAAAGTATTGTAAACATCTTCACCGGTATAATCCTGTTAACCTCTTCTGTAGCCCATGCCCAACTGTTGAAAAAAGTATTGGGAGATAAAAAGGATTCTTCGGGTGTGTTATCGAATATTCTTGGAAAAGGAAGCGGCAGTTTGAGTACAGATGAAATTGCAGCCGGACTCAAAGAAGCCTTATCGGTTGGTGCGGAAAAAGCCGGTAAAACTTTATCGTCCGTTGATGGTTATTTTGCCAATGCAGCCATAAAGATTCTTATGCCCGACGAAGCCAGGCAGGTGGAAAAGAAATTAAGATCTATAGGATTAGGCAGACAGGTGGATCAGGCAGTGCTTTCCATGAACCGCGCTGCGGAAGATGCGGCAAAATCGGCTGCTCCCATTTTTGTAAACGCGATTAAACAGATGAGTATTCAGGATGCCGTGGGAATCTTAAAAGGCGGTGATCACGCTGCCACAGATTATCTGAAAACAAAAACCACTGCGGCATTAACGGACTCCTTCCGTCCGGTAATCGAAAAATCATTAGAAAAAGTGGACGCTACAAAATACTGGAACACTATATTTTCGACCTACAATAAATTCTCCGCCGAAAAAATAAACCCCGATCTCTCTGCCTACGTTACGGAAAAAGCCCTAAGCGGCATCTTCTTTCAGGTAGCCCAGGAAGAACAGGAAATCAGAAAAGATCCATTGGCGCGTACGACCGACCTGCTGAAGAAGGTGTTTGGCTCCAATTAATTGGAACTAAGTTTTCCTGGTATTCACAAGACAAGTAGATAAGACTAAGTCTGGAAATGCAAAGACAGGGGATTTTATCGTTGGCAAAAGATGAAGCCTATACGAGTAATATCTGGTTCATTGTTTTCTTTGCCACTTCTTATACTCCCTGGCAATTTCTTTATCGGATTTGAACGGCTTATACATCATCCTTCCAGAAAAGCTATATTTTACTCCTTCTTTTAGGTCGGTGGTTATATAATAAAAGTCCCAGGCGGGGTTACCGGGTCCGGCTCCGTCGGGAGACTGACTAAAACGCATGAGATCAGAGGGTCTGAAAAAATAAGCGAGCGCCATATTACGGAAACGTCCGTAATAATAGGGTTGTGCATATCTGTAATCAGAAAAATGATTGGCCAATACGATGTTGAATTCCGGTGAGAAATAAATCTTCCGGTTATCCCCTTCTGCCAGATGCGTGCTCTTATCACCATGCTTGTCTGAATAGCTTTGAATTAAACCGGCTCCTCCGGAACCCGACCCGCGCTCACGGATCCCTTTGAAATAAATTTTTCTGTCAGGCGGCTGATTGATATAACTGGCAAAGAAAAAACCGGCATAATCATGCTTAAAATAATGCCGATCGTGGACGATAAACGTAAATGTAAAGTCTATGCAGTCCTGATCTGCTGCCTTAAATTCCATAAGGCTTTCCACCTTTGAATGTGTTGTCGGCTTTTGATACAATAACACCTCTGTCTCACTCTTCTGATACAAATACATAGGATCCTTTCTGGGTTCAAAAAACGCTTCGGGCTTCTCACCATTAAAAATATGCTCCAGATTCAACCCCGCGAAATCCGGCACAAACACATTCGAATCCTGTTTCACATGATAAAGTTCTGCAATGCCATTATACCCTTTTTTATGATTCGGAGGCATCTCTGAATTATCAACGAACACCATTCTCAAATTACCTGATTTCAGAGTAACCCATGGCATCTGCTTCAGACCAACAGGTTGCAACGGAAGGCTATCCTGAAGGATTCCATCATATAACAGCGGGTCTTCCATAGCCCTTACGGAAAGAGTGAAGAAGCTGAACGCACAGAAAAAGAAAAACAGGGGAAAAATGTATTGTCTCTTAATAATACGCATAGAAGAGATTTCAATTAAAAAAATAAATACAGACTACAGATTGTATCGAAGGTAAAATTATTTTCAGGTTGACACGTCTGTTTAATTATTTATTGCTCCCCGTCAGAAATAGCGGACATAGAAATACAGCACGATCAGCGTGATGATAACCCACCAAAGAGCAGGATTCCGCAGTCCGGTATAATATTTCCTGTCTTCCGGTGGTAATTGTAAACTTTCTTTGTTCCAGATTAGTCCGGCTGCAATTTCCGTTTGAGAAGATTTTGTCATCAGGCTCACTCCCCAGCATACCAGCATACAGGTCCAGAAAACAATGCCGGTTCTGTTGAAGAAAGGCATATTTGGAAAAACCAGTTCCATCATCAGCGACATCGGGATGGTCAGTAAACCGGCTGCCAGGGCGCCCTTGCTGGTAGTTCCGCGCCAAAAGATACCCATGAGAAACATGGTAGCAATGCCCGGTGTGAATAGTCCATACAAATTCATCAGGTACAAGAAAACAGACCGATCAGAATAACTGATGAGAATTATGGCACTTAAAATACCAGCGATAATGATGCCCACACCGGCAAGTTGGCCAAAACGAACTGCCTGTTTATCCGTCGCATTTTTGTTGATATACTGCGAATAAACATCCACCGTCAGGATGGTTGTACAGGAATTAATGGCTCCTGACACATGCGACATGATCGCTGAAATCAGTCCGGCCATCACCAGTCCTACCAATCCTTTGGGAAGGAGCGTTTCCACTAATATGGAAAAAAGCAGATCGGGTTTATCCAGGTGAGGAACTATTTTGGGAGCTACCAAAGCCGGTACTATAATAATCAGCGGCACCAGAAATTTGAGATAGTCTCCAAATATCACCCCCATTCTCGCATGCCATTCATTTTTGGCAGCCAACACCCTTTGCACAATAAACTGATTGGTGGCACAATAGAATACACTGATACAAATAACTCCGCCCAGGTACATGGTCCATGGGAAGTCCGGGTTATCGGCCGGATAAAACATCTTCCAGTCCTTAGAGGTTTCCATCACGGCCGTAAGTCCGCCCGCAGCATGGATAGTGGCATAGGTAAGAATGGCGCCGCCCAGCACCAGAACAGACAATTGAACCATCTCCGTCCAGATCACTGCCCGCAATCCACCGAGGATAGTATATACACCGGTCAGCAGCGCCATCCCCAAAATACTGTACAGAATAGGCAGACCAAACAAGGCATGGAGAGATAATGCACCCAGAAACAATACCGCACCAATCTCAACAAATATATACGTGAACATGATAAGAATGGCGTACAGCAAACGGGTTGAATTACCAAAACGCTTTTCCAGATATTCGGGAACCGTATAGAATCCATTTCGCAGATAAAAGGGCAGAAAAATCCATAGCAATGCGTTGAACCCGACGAGAATTGCTCCCCACTCAAGCGTGACGGCCACAAAACCATATTTATAAGCCGCACCCATGGCACCTACCAGGTGATGGCTGCTGATATTGGCGGCGATGATACTTCCGCCAATCATCCACCAGGGCAGCTTATCTCCTGCCAGAAAATAATTTCGCTTTGAATCAGATGCCCTCTTCGAAGCAAACAATCCCAGGAAGACGATGCCTGCGATATAAACGATGAAGATGGCAAGATCGAGGGTGGTTAAATTCATTATGGCAAAAAGGATTGAATCTCGTTGATGGTTTTCTCTATCAATAATTCAAGAGTCCCCTGTGCATAAGGTGTCTGCCAGACTGCATACATATCGCGGTCATAGTAACCGGCGGGAGGCAGATACCCCACATAGCCATTGGCGATATTGATGAAAATGATATTCCGGTCAGGAAAATGTTGCCTGACCGTTGTCTGATAAAGAGAATACGCTTCATTCGGTTGTGCCACGATGAAGGCTTCTCCTATTTTCCATACCCACAAAGAAATCTCAGCAGCTTTCCGGTCACCAATCCATTTCCGTGTATTCAACTTGCGCCACAGGCGCTCGCGCAAAACCCTGTCTTCGCAGGCGTTATAATCCTTCTCAATTTCTGCCACATCGGGCAGTTTCTTTAAAGATACAGGCAGCTTGCAGATACTTCCCTGCAAATCCACAGATGGTTTCGTCTGTATCTCTGTCCACAAGGCAAGGGGCGCACCCGAACTCAGCATTTTTTCAAAGACCCATTTGGTGCCAGGCTTGTCAGCCCCTGCTAATGCGGAAAGAACAGCGTAACCCAACATTCTTCCGTTATTATCCACAACAGCGGCATCTCTGGTATATTGTTTCTTGGGTGCCAGATCTCCTGAAGCGCCCTGTAAGAAAATCATCGGCGCCTGCAACTGTTGTTGTATCACCTCACGTGCTGCACCGATATAATCCGGCGAGATGAGCTTATTCAGGTGGGCAAATGAAGTGGGATGACAGGCATAGTTACAAAGTACGCCTTTCAATTTACCGTCAACCGATTTTAATTGTCCCACCAGCAGGGTTTGATCAGCCGTCGCCCCGGGATTATAACCTACCAGATAATTTCCATCAACCTCCAGATCCCTGTTGGTAGCCAATGAACAGACTCCGGTGCTCCAGCTTAGCACACATTCGCTTCTGTCAGAGAGCGCTTGTTCCATACAATCCGTCGCGGTTCTTGTCAGGAACTCCAGGTAGGGTTGAATCAACTCTCCTCCGGGGAGATGTGCATCGCGTGAACAAATGCTGGGTCCGGCATGTGTATGCGATAAACAGAACAAGAGCTGATCTTCCCGTAGATGGAAATGCTCAAGCAGTTGATTCCTCAATGCCCATTCGTCATTGTTATCTTTCCACCATCCCAGGTCGGCGGTAATTAAAATTCTTAGGTCTTCTCTTTCCTTTCCCATCGCCAGACATTGCAGCATCAGCGGACGATGCACGCCTTCTGCCACGTCGAAATTGGCAGCGCCCCAGTTACGGGAATAAATACCTTTCGGAGGCGTAATATCCCTTTCAGCATATCCCGCATACCCTCTCCAGTCTCCCATGCGGTTTTGCAATAGCTTCTCTTTGTTCGTCATATCATTATTTATGGCCTGACGAGAGACAATCCTCCGTCCATCAGGACTGTGGCGCCCGTCATGTGTTTGTTTTGAGAAGAAGTCATCCATAATACCTGCTTCGCAATATCTTCCACTTCTATCAATTCCTGTAAAGGCACTTTGGATTTTGCAGCAGACCGGCTGGACGGGTCATCGCGCCATATTCCCTTACTTAGCCCTGCATTCACATATCCCGGCGCCACTTCATTTATCCGAATATTCCATGGCGCATATTCCAATGCCATACACTGGCACAACATTCTTACTGCGGCTTTGGAAACACTATAAGCAGGCAAATGCTGATGCACCGAGTGACCCGCCCAACTCCCCAAAAAAACGATGTTTCCGTCATTACTTTTGTTCATCATCGCCCTGGCTGAAGCATTGGCAAAATAAAAAGCGCCATCCAGGTTCACCTTCATTTCATTGTCCCATTCATCGGCGGTCAGTTCTCTAAATGGTTTGAGCGTTACCTGCGCAGCGTTAACAACACTGATATCTATTTTCCCGAATTCTTCTACAGCACTATCCACCCAGTTGCGGACAGCCGTAGCATCTGTTACGTCCACCTGTCGGTAACGGATACGCGATTTATAATCTGACAAACCCGACATTCTGATTGATGCCGTTTCTTTGTCCGCCCGGTCGGATAACAGAACAACGGCGCCATGCTGCAGATAAGCCCGGGCAATTCCCAGAGCAATATCCCCCAACCCGCCGCTGATCAGCACAATCTTATCTTTAAATTCTTCCATCTTAAAAAGAATTACCAGTCACCAACGCTACCATCCTGATAAAAGGTACGTTGCACAATCTCCTGTTGAAAAGGATGCTTCTTCACTTCCGCTTCATTAATTTCTATACCCAGTCCCGGTTTATTATTCGGAAGCACAATCCTGCCTTCTTTTTGCACTTCAAATCCTTCAGAAACCACATCCTGACGCCACTCCACATCTTTATGAACACTCTCGCAAATAATATAGGATGGAGTAGCAAAGCCAAATTCTATCGAAGCAGCCGTACTCACGGGTCCCTGCGGATTATGGGGCGCCATAGACACACGATACGCCTCAGCCAGCGAACTGATTTTACGCGCCTCCGACAATCCGCCGCAGTGGGTAATATCGGGTTGGATCACACTTACCGCGCGCTTATCAAGCATATCTCTGAAAGCGTGCAATCCAATCAATCGTTCACCTGAGGCAATGGGCGTTTTAACGGACTGCTGGATTAACGCCATATCATCCAATACTTCCGGCCAGCAAGGTTCTTCAAAAAAGTATAGTCCAAAAGGTTCCAATGCTTTGGCAAACAATAACCCCATCCGCGGACTCGGGCGTGCGTGACAGTCCACCATAATATCAATATGATCACCTACTGCATCGCGCATGGCGCTTACGCAGGCCTCCGCATATTTAACCGGTCTTAGTCCTTCCAAAGGCAAGGTTTCGGGTACGGCCATGGATTTAAACGCCGTAAACCCTTCTTCCACCGCCTGTTGGGCGAGTTCAGCGAAACGATCCGCATCTGCCGGTTTTGTATCATAAAAATCTTCCATTCGTCCGCCACCCAGGTGGCAATACAAACGGATATAATCTCTCACCCTGCCACCCCACAATCTATGGCAGGGAACACCTAATATCTTGCCCGCTATATCCCACAGTGCAATATCTATCCCACTGATGGCAGTACCCCGTACGGCTCCGTTGCCATGCCAGAAATGCTGGCGATACATCATTTGCCACAAGTATTCAATACGCCGTGGATCTTCGCCTATCAGGAGTTGGGACAAATCCTGAATAGCGCCTACTACGCCCTTCGTATGCCACTCCAAAGTGGCTTCGCCCCAACCCCATAGTCCGGGCTGATCTGTGAGTACCTTAACAAAAATCCAGTTGCGCATCCGCGCATGACAAACCAGAGTTTCAATCGCTGTAATTTTCATATTTTGAAGCGGGTTATAATTGTTTAACTATCTTTTCTGTAACCTCCAGCGTTTTTTCTATATCAGCCAGACTATGTGCATAAGAGATACTGCCTTGTTTAATAGCCGCCGGAAAATTAAAAATACCATTTTCTATCAGCTTCCTGCGGTAATTCAGATCATAGGTGAAATCGTGATTCTGCAGGATATCATGATAATGCACCGGTGCGTGATCCATAAAATAAACACAGAATGCCGACCGCTGTCGTGCCACGTAAAACGATCGTCCGGTTTGAGCAAAGATCTGATTCAATCCTTCTTCCAGCACAGAACCTAACTTATCCACGTGGTCATACACCTGGTATTCGGCTGATCTTAATTTTTTCAGCGTAGCCAGGGCAGCGGCTGTAGTCAAGGGGAAAGCATTATAGGTACCGGCAATCATTACCCGCTTTTCTTTTTCCGGATGGACAAAATAATTCATGTACTTTTTCTTACCGGCAATCACACCAAAAGGATAACCATTGGCAACCGCTTTTCCGAAAGTGGATAAATCCGGTGCTACTCCGCAAATTGACTGATAGCCACCCAGTGCATGCCTGAAGCCGGTTTTTACTTCATCAAATATCAACAGAAATCCATGCTGATCTGCCAGGCTCCGCAATCCTTCCAGATAGCCCGGCAACGGCTTA
>JACFNM010000023.1:0-2756 GCA_019454915.1 Chitinophagaceae bacterium | reverse complement strand
TCGGCTCCAACAAAACGCAAGCAACATCATACCGTTCCAGAACATACTTTACGCTCTCAAGATCATTAAAATTGACAATATGCACCAGCGACCTGTGTTCAGGCGGAACTCCTGCACTCAGGGCGTCGTACGGATATTCTCCCGGACTTTTGTAAGGACCTACATCCTTCAACTGGCTAATTACATTACAGGCCACGTCGTTGTGCCAGCCATTATATCCTCCCTGCATTACGATAATATGATTCCTTTTCGTAGCCGCGCGGGCTATACGTATAGCATGATAGGTTGCTTCAGAACCCGTAGTGGTAATTTGAATCTGGTCAGCAAAAGGTACAGACTCAACGAACAGGCGTGCAAACTCTCCTTCGAGCACGGTGGGCCCTGCACCCATTAAGATTTGTTGCCCCCGGATTACCTCTTTCACTGCATTATTTATGTCCGGGTCATTATGACCTAAAAAAGAGGCTGCGAAACCCGCCTGATAATCTATGTATTCATTACCGTCCACATCGTAAACATGGCTTCCCTGTCCTTTTACAAAACAGATATTCGGATCTGATTTCCGGTTTAAAGAAACAACGCCTCCCGGTATCCATTTTTCATTTTCCTGCATTACTTCTGCAGACTTCTCAAGACTATTCATTATTTATCCGATTATGTTTTTTAAGCGTGAAATTTTTCGTTTTATACACCTGGTTTATAGTTACCGGGAAAATCTTGCTATTATCAAGTTTCAGTCTAAAATAAATTGTAAACTATCTATACTATCTTTTGCCTACGAAACCATAATAATATTATCCGGGAAGTAAATCCGCTTTCAAAAAGCGTAGGTTCAATCCAACTCTAATGCAGCTGAAGCCCCCCGGTGTAAATGATTCACCAATGCCTTACGCCCAGACTCCCAATCTCCCGTCTTAATGGCATTAACTATGGCACGGTGTTCATATTCCGTATCAGCATAATCTTCCATTGCACTCATAGCCTGGCCAAGCTTCATATGAAATAAGGGAATATTGCTATTCTTATAAATCCTGAGTAACCGATGGTTTCCAGCACCTTCGATTATTTTCTCGTGAAATCTGACATCGGCCTCGCACGCTCCGCCATAATAACCCTTGGCTACCATATCACTAAAATCGTCACATATTTCTTCGAATTCTTTAATAATAGCAGGTGTTTTTTTCTCAAATAAAATTTTCAAGGCACCAACTTCAAGTAATTCCCTAAGTTCACGGATATCTTCAACATCTTCTTTATCCATCTTTCTTACAAAACATCCTCCACGTTCTCCAAATTCAACCAGATTCTCTCCGGCTAATCTCATAAAAGCCTCTCTTACCGCAACACGACTCACATTCAGTTTATCTGCCCAGGCACTTTCAATTAACCGGGCACCTCCAACCAACTGATTTGATAATATTTTTTTTCTTACTTCTACATACACTTTATTGGCCAATGAATCCTCTTTCATTTTGTATACATTATCAATCAAAAATACTAATTAATCAATCATAACTACCTTCATCAGATTCATAGTCTCTTCCGGGATTCAGGACAATTTCCTCATCTTTCCCGGTAAAGTAGATGGTGTTTTTATCCTTTTGCACCCAATAATTAAATCCTTTTCTCTTACTCCCTGATATATTCCAAAAACCCTCTTTTATACCAGTAATAATAACCTCATATAATTTTTCGCCGGGTAAAGAAAATACTATCTTTTCATGAAGAAGGCTTTCAGGCCTTGCCATTATAATTACCTTATTGTCTGTTATCAACCTGATAAAATCTTTTCTTTCTTCATAATTCAATGGATAGGGCTTCTGCCCCTCTTCCACCATCTGAAAAACTGTCAGAAATTCGGTTTGTTTCATCTCGTCGGCATGCGAAATCATTATCCGATATCCTCTGGCTTCAGGCCAGGGTGACTTAACAGAGTACAAATCGCCAAAGACATATCCCACAGAATCCCCACCCTTGATTTCCATTTTCCTCTCGTTCCAGGCCGGCTTCAACATATTCACTTCAGTGTTTCCGCTTTTACCTCCTGCAATCCCATAAAGTCTAATTTTTCCGCTATCTGCTACTTCAGGATTATACAAGGTATTTATCTGCCAAAACTTTGCGAAAGATTTTTTTGCTGATTTAACCTGATCCCAAAGGAGAATAATAGCAGGAACATCCTTTTTCCCGGTATTCAGAAACAAAAAACTTCTGGAATAAGCCTCCACTTTACTCGTGTAGGCTGCGGTCAAATCTGTATTGAAATAACTGAACACAGGCTTTTTAGAATCCGGCCCAAAGTCTGATGATCTTACGTATCCGGTACGAAACCAGGAATCAGTCAATACTTCTCTTACTGTCCTCGGAAAACGCTGACTAAACCGGGTGCCGCCATCGTTACTTTTTGTTCTAAATAATAACGGCTCATTTGGATCTCTTACCAAAAGCATACTATGCGCTACGGACCGCTTATTAAAATTAAAGTCATAGGGTGAACCATAAGAAAGATATAAACCAAGATCGCCTACCTGAATTCCATGATGATATATTTGCAAAGCACCGGCATCTGCATGTTGATGGTTCCCAAAATGGAAACCACCTCCCTTGATTTCTGCTACAACATCTGAGCTTGTCTTATCCTCTCCCCAACCCGTTCTGGCAATCATTGAACCTAATACCGGACCAAAATCTTTTGTCAAAGGCAATTGATTAAGATTATAATCCGGTTTTAATTCAGGATCATTGATTAATAAAAA
>JACFNM010000022.1 GCA_019454915.1 Chitinophagaceae bacterium | reverse complement strand
ATGTAAGCAAACAATACCTGGATAATACCGCCAACGAAAGCCGAAAGTTAGGCGACTATTACATTCAGGATATCAGGCTTTCTCATACATTAAGTCGTTTCATTTTTAGTGAAATGAACTTCATCGTCCAGGTGAATAACGTGTTTAATAAAAAATACGAACCTAATGGATATACCTACAGCTATTTTTCGGGAGGCTCCTTAGCATCTGAAAACTATTATTTCCCCATGGCCGGAACGAATTTTATGTTTGGTCTGAATATAAAGTTGTAGGTAATTAAACAACAATCAGCCATAGAGGGTTTTGTATCCTCGTCATCTGAGGAGGACTAACATCAAAACGAAAACTTAGTTGGAGGATGGGCACTTCACATTGTCCATCTCTCCCACCCTAAAACTGCCATCCGGCTTTTATCATTAATCGGTTCAGGCTATAGGTGAAGTTTTGAACATTGGTAACGTCCTGGTTTTCTGCACCTACTCCTATTGTAGTTCTTTTTTCACTGAAATACTTATGCGAAAAACCGGTACTTAACAGGAGGGCATTGCCTCCCCTGATTCGAACCGCGTATCCAAAACCTGCGTCTATATAAGCACCGGCCTTGTACCGGTAATCCGCTTTAACCGGCCAACTCCAAATACCAAATACGGGTTCATTATCCTTTACCCAGGGTATATTTACGCCGCCATCTGCATACAAAAACAATTTATTCCCGTTCTGCCCGCCGAAAGATTTTCGTACATCAAAAAACAACGGTACAGAACGGTAGCGGTAAAAATCAAGCCCCACACCCACACCACTAAACCAGTTTCCCAGACTCAACCCGTTCACAGATTGCAGGGAGGCCGAAATAGCCCCCGTTCCGTTAATCAGTGCTATCTGTTCCAGCGAATGGAAACGAGGTTTTGCCGCCTCCGCTATTTGCTGGGCAGATAAACTACAGACTGTCGCCAGGAACACTATTAAAATTATCAGCATCCTTTTACTCATGGTTTTGTCAAATTTATTTTACTAAGCAGTTGAATATTATTCGGATCAGCATACCAGTACTGGTAAAGTCCGTCATTGGTCACCACAAGCGCTATATAATTCATCGCAATAACGTCATAGGCATTAATACCTTCTATCGTCGTAATCAGTTCAAGATTATTGACATCCTTCGCATTAAATACCCTTAAGCCGGCATCTCCGTCACAGACAAATAAAAAGTTTCCGCTCTTCGACAGTCCATGCGGGTTGTTCAAATCATACCGGTTCAGGAGAGCAGGATTTTTAACATCTGCTATATCCAGCACTTCAAGGCGGTTGTCTACTCCCCCGCAGTTGGTGCCGGTGCGTAAAGTAACATAGGCATATTTTTCATCCGCAATAACGGGGTCGCAGCTTTGAACATGCGCAAACTTTCCCTCCTGCTGAGGACTGCCGGGATTTGAAATGTTATAGATGTACATACCTGTTGTAGAACCAATGAACAGTTTTTCCTGAAAAGGAAAAATAGTTTCTATATCCCAGCCGATATTTACTTTATTCGTTAAGTCAGGTTTGTCCGTTCTGGAAATATCAAAAACATTCAGATCAAACTGGGTAACGCTGTACAAATAGTATCCTTCTATGGCAAAACGCGCCATCGAACCACCTACACCAAAGGGCGAAGCAGATTTTGAAGACCCAGCTGAGCCCTGGCTATGGGCTGAAGAGTTGGAAAGGCTCAGTACATCAGTTGCAAAAAACATTTGATCCCGCCTGAAGTTAACGCCGAAAAAACCGCCGTTTTCACAATCAATATTAACGGTGGTGTCCTTCTTTATCCAGTCCACAATTACTTTATTATTATCTGCTGCAAATAACCCGTAATACTGACGATAAGGAAATACATTTTCAATAATCTTTGTTGTTTTCACGTTCAGCGGGTCGGTTATATCAAGCGTAACCAAATCTGTGTAGGCATCAGCGTACAGCGTATTTCCCTTCACTGCCATGTCCATGTTTCCGGGTATGTCAATAAAGGCCACATTCCGGGGCGTCTCGGGAATGGAATTATCAATAATATGTATTCCCTTGTCTACTTCGTTTAGGAAAATATAATGACCGCGGAGGTATATCTTTCCGGCCTGCTCTATCGAACGCGGCGCATTGCTTTTTATGTTCGCCCTTACCTCTTCGGTGGTTTTATACACCGGTACAAAATAACTATAGGTTTGTGTACAGTGGTCTTTAAGACAACCGGGCAGTAACAAGGCAACTACAAGAGGAATAGTGATAGCTGAGCATATTTTTTTCATCATAAACCATGTTTTGGAATGAACGTATACCCACCTGACAAGACGTTTTATAGAGACGTTGCATCGTTTTTGTTTTTTCATAAGGGGTTATTGAGAAATTTTGGTGCGGGAAAAATTCTCTTTCTATTTTTTACCTAAATTCCATGCTGTTTTGAATCCCATAAAAAACAAATGCTGATTTTCCTGTCCGGGATGTTTAATGATATCAGAAAGCCCGTAATGCAGGGTTGGTCCTATTTGTACGGCATGTCGTCGTTGGGCAAACAATTCAAAGGAAACGCCTGCGCTCACACCGGCCTGAACGCGCCTGAATAAAGAAGGATCCCTGAAGTACAAACCCGTAGGCGAATCAAAATGCAATGCATTACTGAAAACAAGTCCGGAGAACCTCAACCCACCGTTCAGGTAAACGGGTAAAAGCGCTGACCGGTTAAGTCGCCATTCCAGGTCAATAGGAAGACTTATAAAATGATACCGGCTTGTATAATTAATGCTATGGCCGGCATAATATCCTGTATATCTTCCAAAACTACTGCCCAGGTTACTATTCAAATTGCCAGCGTAAGAACTAAAACGACTTCCTATCATCCGGTTAGCCGACGCGTATTGATATTCCAACCCTCCCCGGACGAAAAAACGTGAATTGATCTTCCTTTTCACAAATCCGCCCAGATTCCAGGCTATACCCGGCCTGATGGGTGAAGCAGTTGGAGGAATCACGACCACCATCCCCCCTGGCGCCGCGTTGAAATTCCCTCCGGGATAATTAGGCGCCATATCGGCCATCGACTTGTCGCGCTGATTATCTAAATTCAATCCCGGAAACCCGTCTGAGATATAGCTCGCACCAACACTCCCGGTTAAGCCCCATTCCCAGACGGGCTTCCTGATTAAGTGCACGCTTGTATTGCTACCCGCCGTTAAGGAGAATGGATTTTTCATTTCCAACATATTCCGTTCATTTATGGGGACTAACCCACCGGATTCTGAAACCGTTTGCAGCTCTGTAGAAATTTGCCGGTATTTTCCTATTGTCTTTTCAGCAACAACCGGGATATCTTCATTTTCATCTGAGATGGTAGGGGCAGGAGTAACTAATGTATTTTCATTCCTTTCATTAATAACAGAGGCCGTTTCAAGGTTTATGCCCTGAACAGAAAGCCTGTTCTTAACCTGCGGACTAATTTCTCCGGGTTTTTCTTCGTCATTCGCCGATTCAGTTTCAGTCGCAATACTCATTTGCTTCTTTTCAAGAATATCATCTGCTTTGTCTGAAGACAGTTGGATGCTCTCAGGCGAAACTTCCTGGTTACCGGGCAGATCCCGGATCTTTTCAACTGCAACTTTAGCGCTATCCATCCTTAACCAGTAACCGCCTCCGGTCATTAACAACAACAGAGGTATCCAGACAAACAGATACCGCCGTCTTTTTTCTCTTTGAATTTGCCTGCTCACCTTCGTCCACACCTCTTCTGAAGGGTTCAGTCTCCACTGCTCATTGAGCAGTTTTACCTGTTTTTCAAAATCATTTTCCGACATAAAATACTTTTTTAGGCTCCTCCGAATATTTTTCAATCCAATGAATAAGCAGATTTCTCGCCCTCATATATTGTGACCGGGAGGTACCCTCATTTATCCCCAATATTTCCCCAATCTCCACATGCGTATACCCTTCAACTGCGTGCATGTTGAACACCGTCTGGTACCCGGGCGGAAGCTGCCGAATTAAATTGACCAATTCCTTCACTTCAATATTTATCTGTGGATTTTCATCTGAAATGGGATGAAGCGTTTCATCCGTAAAGGCCAAATCGTACTGATACTTACTGTTTCGCTTGAGATAATTAATGGCCGTATTCACCATGATGCGCCGTATCCATCCGCCCAATTCTCCCTCTGCCCGGTACTGCCCTAAGTATTTGAATACCCTCACAAACCCCTCTTGCAAAACGTCTTCGGCATCCGCCAGAGACTTGGTATAACGGTAACATACCCCGAGCATTTGCCCGGCAAAGAGATCATAAAGCTGTCGTTGAGCCACAGCTTTACCTTTCAGACAATCTTTTACTAATTTTTGCTCATTTTCCATTTCCTCAGGATATTATACTGACAACAGAACAATTCACATCGTTGCCTGACAATAATTTTTATTTTATTGGTGAAATTCAACTCATTTATCGCCCATTATGCTGAAGCGCTTTATTTTACCTTTGCTTTGATGTCTGTCTTTGCATTGAGTCGTGAACTTATCTTTCCGCCCGTCCACCTGGCGGAGCCGGATGGTCTTTTGGCAATGGGTGGAGACCTCTCCACGGAAAGACTTCTGTTAGCCTACAGGAGTGGCATATTCCCCTGGTATTCCGGTAAAGTGCCGTTGTGGTGGTGCCCGGACCCGCGCTTTGTGCTCTTTCCCGAAAAGCTCAGAGTAAGCAAATCCATGCGGCAAGTAATCAATAAACGTGAATTCCTGTTCAAAACAAATACGGATTTCAGGTCTGTTATCCACGCATGCAAAACTATCGAACGGGAAAATCAGGATAGCACCTGGATAACCCATGAAGTAGAAAAGGCTTATACACGCCTTCATGAGTTGGGCTATGCTCACAGCGCAGAAGCATGGCTTAATGATGAGTTGGTTGGGGGATTGTATGGTATAAAAATGGGTAAGGTTTTTTTCGGAGAAAGTATGTTCAGTAAAGTAAGTAATGCCAGCAAATTTGCATTTATCCGGTATGTTGGTCAGTTGAAAAAAGAAGGTACCTGTTTAATCGACTGTCAGGTGTATACTCCTCATCTGGAAAGCCTGGGCGCCGAAATGATTCCCAGAGAATTATTTATACAAAAACTTCAGGAATTGTTGCCCGGCGACTAAACTCCTCTCCGGAGATATGAGGATAACAGGATGAATCTTGCGTGATGATGGTACGTGAGGCTGCCTGCCAGGGCGATCGGGCTCATGGCTAATTTACCTTAATAACCCTCGCGGGGCAGGTCTCTGCTACTTTTCCGAAATCCTCCACCAGGAAAGGAGGAATGGATAACACGTAGGTTTCTTTCCTTTTTTTCCCGTTTAGTAAAACAGCTTTCCCTTCCTTTCTGGACATCCTCCACATATCAGGCATCATTTCATAACGGATGCCGCACCCGATGCATTTATTCCTGTAATGAACAATAATATCCTTCCCAAAAACCCCGGTTATATACTTTTCCCAGCTCTTTCAGCCAGGCGGCTACTTTATCCTGATTTGTATATTCTTTCTACGATAGCATCAATAGCTTGCCGGTAAGCTTTGGTTACCGTATAAACATAATCCGGACCTTTGCTACGACCCTCAATTTTCAAAACCGTCGCTCCCGAATCAATAACCTGATCCAGAATATCAATGGTACACAAATGTCTTTAACTTGTTTTAAGGTCAGCTCCCTTGCGAGTACGACTACATCAGAGAACGCTGAAGAAAACTGAACGGATTCTGCATTGTTCACATTTGCCTGCGTGGATATTATGAAGCGGTATTTTCATCTGCCAGCAGTATTCTATCACCGCAAAATCGGCCGCAATCACCGCATCTATCTTATGCTGCTTAACCTTATCCAAAATAGATTTAAGTAATTGCATATCATGCGCATACATCACGGTATTTAAGGTGATATAAGCCTTCCTGCCCTGTTCGTTACAAATCCTCCTGATTTCTGGTAAATCTTCAAGCGTGAAAGGCTGGGCAGATTTGGACCTCATATTGAGTTACTCTACGCCAAAATACCGCCGTCTGCCCCGTCCTGAAAAGCAGCGTGGTGGCGTTCGAAGGAACCCGCTGGAGCCAAAAGTTCTATTTTTCTTTCCACAAATTACACTGAGGATGTTCGCCACAAGTCAGCATACTTTGTCTCACAACCTAATAAAACCCTACTTTTGTATATTAACAAGCAAGTGTTCAAAAAATAAGTTATCCCGGGATATTCCGGCAGAAAAACTTATAAAATAATAGCAGGAACGGCAATGGAAATGATTAATGGCTTTTCAAAACTAACGACGGAAGAAAAAATTTCAACCATCAGTAAGCTCTTCGATAACCCCAAAGACGTAGCAGACTATTTCAGGAGCTTTCACCATCAGAACCCTCGGATACAGGAGCTTCTGGAAGAATTTAGCGAAAATACCCTATCTAATTTCCCCATGCCCTTCAGCGTGGCGCCCAATTTTCTGATCAACGGGAAGAATTATATTGTGCCTATGGTTATCGAAGAAAGCTCGGTGGTAGCGGCAGCCTCCAACAGCGCGAAGTATTGGTACCGGCACGGAGGCTTCAAGACAGAGATCGTAGATACAGAAAAAATCGGGCAGGTTCACTTCCTCTGGAAGGACAATACGGATTTGCTGCGTTATAAATTTCCTGAGCTGAAGAATGCTTTAATAGAAGATACGGAGGCTATTACGGAAAACATGCGTAAAAGAGGCGGCGGCATCCTGGATATCGAGTTAAAAGACCTCAGCGATAAAGAACCCGGACTCATGCAGCTTTACTGCACGTTTGACACGAAGGATTCTATGGGCGCCAACTTCATCAATTCCTGCCTGGAACAATTTGCATCAACCTTCAAAGAATGGTATCATCACGAACCCGAATTTACCGGCGAAGGATTGGAAATCATCATGTGTATCCTCTCCAATCTCACACCCGACAGCAGGGTAAAATGCTGGGTGGAGACGGAAGTGGATAAGCTGGATAATATTGTCAACGGCGTGTCGGGAGCAGATTTTGCGCGGAGTTTCGAACTGGGAGTCAGGGTTGCCGAAATAGACCCTCACCGGGCTGTAACGCACAACAAAGGTATATTTAACGGAGTGGATGCCGTGGTGCTGGCGAGCGGTAATGACTTCAGGGCAGTGGAAGCCTGCGGACATGCTTATGCATCCCGTTCCGGACAATATAGACCGCTTACGCACGTGGAACTGAATGAGGGTCATTTTAAATTCACCCTCGACCTGCCCATTTCTATTGGCGTGGTAGGTGGATTGACCAATCTGCATCCGTTGGTAAAACTCGCCCTGAAGATGTTGGGCAATCCTGATGCAACGGAGCTGATGAGTATAGCGGCAGCAGCGGGATTAGCCAATAATTTTTCGGCCGTAAAATCGTTGGTCACTACCGGCATCCAGAAAGGTCACATGAAGATGCACCTGTTCAATATCATGAAGCAATTAGAAGTACCCAGAGAATTCAAAGGCCCGATTGTGGAATATTTTAAAACGCATAAGGTATCCGTTTCAGAAGTGCGTAAGGTGATGGAAGCATTACAATTCACCGGCAAATTAAACAACTCTGTCAAAATCTAAGCAGAGATGGAATTCAAGGCGCATGGTAAGTTGCTGCTCTTTGGGGAATACATAGTTCTTGAAGGCTCAAAATGCCTCGCCATACCTCTACACTACCATCAGACCCTTACGGTAAAGAAAAGTGATTCTCTTCATCATATATGGAGAAGCCTCGAAAGCGGTAAGGAGTGGTTCAGTTGCTCTTTTAATGATAAGCTTGATATTCTTCAAAGCAATCACGCAGAGGCAGCCGATACCCTTCGCCAGCTACTCATGCTTATTTACAATAAATTACCCACTCTGTTTCAGGAGAAACGTTATTTTGAAGTCAACGCCGATTTCCCTCTGAAATGGGGTTTGGGAAGCAGCTCAACTTTAGTAAGCCTGCTGAGTCAATGGAGCGGGTTAGACCCCTATGCTTTACTGGACAACAGTTTTGGCGGATCGGGTTATGACATTGCCTGCGCCACAGCTTCGGGCCCCATTCTTTACGAAAAATCCAACCGGAAAACACAATCCGTCATGTTGCCTGATTCCATCAGTTCGCGGCTTCTGTTTATTTATAGCGGGAGGAAACAATTAACCACACAGGAGACCCTGCGTTTTAAAGGGCGGGATATCCCGAAAAATGCCGTTGACCGGATGAACCAGATGATTGACGGGGTTTTACAAACAAAACAAATAGCAGATTTTGAAAAATACATAAACGAAAGCGAATCGCTGTTAGCTTCACTCCTTCAAAAAGAAGCCATCCAAGAAGTGCTTTTCAAGGATTACCCATATTCCATCAAATCACTGGGCGCCTGGGGCGGAGACTTTTTTATGGCCAGCTATAGAGATGAAAAAGAAGCAAGAGATTATTTCAGTCAGAAAGGATATCCGGTTCATTTTACTTACCCCGAAATCATCTACCATCCATGAGCGACTCTACCCAATCAACGATCAAATGGCGCTGCCCGTCTAATATAGCGATCATAAAATATTGGGGCAAGAAAGAGCATCAGATTCCGGCTAACCCATCTGTCAGTATGACCTTGTCGGCCGCTTTTACTGAAATAGAGATTGATCTGACGAAAAAAACGAATCCTGACACCGTATTGAATTACTTTTTTGAGGGTAAAAAAAATGAGGCTTTTGAGAAAAGAATTCTACATTTCCTCCCGGCTGTGTCAGCGTGGTTACCTGTGTTATCCACACACGCGTTAACCATCAATTCGCACAACAGTTTTCCTCATTCAGCGGGCATCGCTTCCTCAGCGTCTTCGTTCGGGGCTCTGGCATTGGGGTTGTTAGATGCTTCTTATCCTGGCAAATACGAGAACGACAGGCAGTCTTTTTTGAAAGAAGCATCCCGTATCGCACGTTTGGGCAGTGGCAGCGCCTGCCGGTCTATGGCTGCTCCGTTCTGTCTATGGGGTGAAGACGAAATATTCAGCGGGTCCAACGACGAGTATGCAGTACCCGTGGGGCCGGTGCACCCTGTGTTCCAAAATATAGCCGACAGCATTATTATTGTCGATGACTCTGCAAAAGCCATCTCCAGCAGTCAGGGACATGCTCTAATGAAAGACCATGAATTCGCGGCTCAGCGCTTTGAACAGGCCGGAAAGCATACCCGTGAGCTGTTAGCGATTTTAGGAACCGGCGACTGGGAAAAGTTCATCCGGATTACCGAATCAGAAGCCCTAACTTTGCATGCCATGATGATGAGTTCCCCTACTCCTTTTCTCCTGATGAAACCGGGTACCCTAAGCGTCATTCAGACAGTGCAATCGTTCAGAAAAGAGGAAAATCTCCCCCTTTGCTTTACGCTTGACGCCGGGCCTAATGTTCATATATTATATCCGGCAGATATTAGTATCAGCGTTCGGCCGTTATTAGAGGAAATTCAGAAAACAGGGAACTACCGGATTATTCAGGATCAGACGGGAAAAGGACCGGAAAAACTCAGGTAAGACTTATGGAAAATTTCAACTCAAAAGTTTTGTTATTCGGTGAATACAGCGTGATATCCAATCACGTAGCGCTGGTGATGCCCTGCGACCAATTCAGGGGACAACTGAATTTTTTCGAAACCACTTCCCAGAATACCTTTGCCAGTGCCTCAAATGAATACCTGAAAAAATTCTCCCGGTTTATCGCCGCAAGGTTAGACGAGCATTTCGTGCTGGAAGTGAAAAGGCTGGAATACGAAATCGAGAGAGGGCTTTTCTTTGAGAGTAACATACCTCAGGGTTACGGGCTGGGAAGTTCCGGAGCGCTCGTCGTGGCTATCTTCTTGCGTTACCTGAAAAAAGCCAGAGAATTCAAAGATGAGATGAAGAACCTTACCTGGGAGAAAGTACAAAAACTAAAAGACTACCTCTCCCAGATGGAATCCTTTTTTCATGGTACCAGTTCAGGCTTGGACCCCCTTAGTATTTTTATCAACCGGCCGATTCTCTTCAAAGGAGATAAGCAATTGACTACCGTTGAACTTCCCGAAAGAAAAGAAAACGGTGAAAATGTAATTTTCCTGTTAAACACCGGCATTCCCAGGTCAACTTCCAAACTGGTGAACCATTTTCTCAAACTGTATAATGAACCGGATTTTAAAAACAAAATCAATATGGAACTGGTTCAGTATGCAACCGATAGCATTGATAGCTTCCTGGGGGAAGACACCAATCATTTCTACCAGAATCTTGAGAAATTGAGCCGTTTCCAATTTGAAGAATTCAAGTCTTTTATCCCCGGCACCTTCCATCACCTGGTACAAAACGGTTTAGACCACGGCGACTATTTCCTGAAGCTGTGTGGCGCCGGGGGTGGAGGATACATCCTGGGATTTGCACGCAACTGGGATGCTGCCCAAGAACAATTAAAAGGACATGAACTGGATATCATCTATCGCTTTTAACAATACCAACAAGATAAGCCTCCACTTTTAACAACTTTTAACCGATTATTGGCCCAGGCTTTGCTTAATCATCGTTGGAAATTCAATCCCTCCTTTTTAAAGAGGAAGATTGAGTGGTTTCTATAATACCCTCTTATCTAACTAAAAACAATTACTATTATGAAACAAGTAAGTTTGCTTCTCCTGGCTTCTGCATTCATCCTCGCTTCCTGTGAAAAAGAAAAAGTGGTATCGGAAGATAAGCTGCCCACCACCAGCAATACGTATATCACGACTCATTTCCCTGATCAAAAAATTGTACAGGTAGTAAAGGACATTGACAATCTCACCACTACCTTTGAGGTTTATCTTGACAACGGCGTAAAACTGGAATTCAGTAAGTCGGGTGAAATTCTCGAAATCAACGGGAACGACAAACTGCCGGACAGCGTGATACCTACGCCCATACTCGAATATGTCACCACCCATTACCCGGATCAGTTTATTAAAAGCTGGGATAAGGATACCACCAACCAGGATGTAAAACTGTCCAACGGTCTCACGCTCGAGTTTGATCTAAACGGAGTCTTTTTGAGAATAGACAATTAGTTGAAAGCATACGAGATTGGATGTATTTCAATACTGCTATACTCGTCAATGGCTGATTTTCATGCCTGGAATGAAGATAGGGAAATCGCTCCAATGTTCGAAATTGAAAATACCGGGCAGGAGTCACAGATAGAAAGTCCAAGACACAATACGTCGGCCTTGCAGGAGAGTTGCGTATAACACCAACTTTCAGGCGAAGCCGACGTTTCAAGACTATCGTTTCAATGGAACGACCATTACAGGAATGCTGGAATGTCTTACCACGTTTTCCGCTACACTCCCTATCAAAATCCGTCTTAGTCCTGTGTGTCCGTGGGTGCCCATTACAATCAGATCCACTTCCAACGCTTCCGCCATTTTTACATCTCTTCACGGGGATTGCCGGCGGGTATAAATTTTGTAATTGGCTGTCATTATACATTCTCCTTAATTCATCAAGCGTTTGTTGTGCTTCCTTTTTTAGCACAATCAGGACTTGCCCGGGCATGATGCCGGCATCAGGATTAGCCATAACTTTACTCTTGTCTACAACAAAAACCATATAAGTTCTGGCTCCTAACTGATGGGCCAATTCGAATCCCCTTTTTGCCGCTGCCACGGAATATTCACTCCCATCTACCGCAATCAATATTTCCGTATAAGGCATGTGCTGAAGTAGTTACTAAAAAAAGTATTTCGTAATCATCAACCCTGCGATTACGGCCAACAGTCCCAATACAAAACTTGCAATGCTATATACCGCAAAAGCCAGGTATTCCGCTCTCTGAATTAAATCAATATTCTCATAGCTAAAGGAAGAAAAAGTAGTAAACCCGCCGCAGAATCCGGTTATTAAGAACAACACGAGAGAAGAGTCAAACCAATGATAAGTTTTGCTTAATCCGTAAAACACTCCCATCAGGAAACAACCGGCGATATTTACTACAAAGGTTCCGTAAGGAAAGGCAGAAGAAAAAAAACTAAAATCAGATAAAGAGACGGAGATAAGATAACGGGCGATACTTCCAAGCAATCCACCCAAACCTACTAAAATTAAAACAACCATCCTGTTCATAATTAACGGCTTAATGCAAAAAACAGGAGTCATCAGCCAAACGGGCGGTTAAAGGCGAACTCCATCGCCTGATTGCTGCAAAACTAAAAAAATTAACGCCAGGTGATCCCAATTTTCTCAGTCTTTTCTTGACCCCATTTTTTCAGGCTCACACACCACTTTAATTTCCGTCGTATCTTGTATATGTAAGCGGTATACAGCCCGGTTAGGCACCCGGACTCTGGATGATCCTCTGCGTTATGCCGTCCCTGGGAAGCAACATACCACAGGAGATTACACGACAAGGTCATTTGCAATAAAAAACCAGTCAAGTCAATAACAAACCTTTCGGCTTATTGTCAAACCAACCGCTATCAACCCACCTTACCGGTAAAAAGCCAAACCTGTCTATTTTCAGTTACTGCTCGTGGAAGCAACTGCCTGCTATCGTGCGTCTATCTGATGTCACCTTTCGTCATGCCTGACACAACAAAAAGGGCAGGTAGCATCTGAAGTACCTGCCCTTTTCCACTATTAATGAAATTTCAGCCTTATTGTTGCCACCAAAGCTTGAATCCTTTAACGTCACCTCCCATAGCGGAAGCTGCCTGCTGGTAATTCTGTGCATTATTAGACTTCTCGCCAATTGGATAAGTAAGCCGATAGGGAACAAAAGTCACACTCGGATCAAGGATAGTAACCGGCGCTATAAAGAAATCAGTTCCATCCGGTTTACTAAAATCCAGGCGGGTTCTTTCGAACCAGCCCTGTAATCCCTGGTTGTACAAAGCCACCCATTTTTGCGGGCCGAGTATATTCTTCCAATTATTCTCATCATAAGGGTTGCCTGCGACAAACGCATCTGCTGCAGCGTCATCCACTCCCCAGAATTTCATACTCGCGCGGATCCCGTTTTCGTAAAAAGTCTCTGCATCTCCGCCAACGTTGAATCCTCTTGCTGCCGCTTCTGCCAGAGCAAACTGCACTTCTGCATAACTTATGATGATACCCGGGAAAGTGGTGCTGTATGCTTTTCCGCTAGCTCTTGAATATTCATTGATGTTAGTGAAACTACCAAGCCCATACGGTTTACCCACAATGGTACCGGTTAGCGGTGCATCCCGCGCGTACATCGGTAGCCTGGGATCGTTCGTTTCCTTCATGAAATTTACCAGCGTGGAGGATACAAAATACTGATTTGAAATAGCTGCACCATCCTGGTCATTGTACGGGTACTGATCCGGCGCCACCGGCAGGTAAGGAAACTTAGCCTCATCAGCACTGCTTTCGAACGTGTTAGCACTGGCTTCCTCTATAATTTGTCTGGCCTTAGCGGGATCGGCATTAACCATCCTGAGTCCGATACGAATTTTAAGCGCATTGGCCAACTTCTTCCACTTGGTGATGTCTCCTTTGTAAATCAACTCTCCCGACCTAAAAGAACCATAAGTGGTATTCAGGGCGCTTATTTGCTGATTCAACGAAGAAATGATACCATCATAAACAGCTTTAGAATCATCGTATTTTGAGGTGAGTATTAATTCATCACCTTTCAGGGCTTCACTATACGGTATATTGCCATAGGCGTCCGTCAATACACTGTAAATCCATGCTTCCAAAATCTTAGCGATTGCATTCTGATTCCCCGAAGCAGGTTCAGGACGCAGGCTGTTAACCCTCAGCAATTCCTGGATGTTAGACAAAGGAACGCTATAGGAAGTCCAGAGGAGGTTATTCGCCGCTTCGTCTAACTGGTACTGGCTTTGTGTTTCCGTTTGCGTTTGCGAAAAATATTGAGCGTACAACATACCGGTATTATAGTTCACGCCACCACTATAAAATATATCCGATGCTGTTCGTTCAATTCCGGTTATCAATTGATCGGGCGCAACACCGGTGGGTTTGGTAGGATCCTGGTTAATCTCATCAAATCCTTTTGTGCAGGAGAAAATACTCAGGCTAAGTACTACAGCCGGTAAGTAATTTTTAACTATATCTACGATTTTCATTTTCTGCTTTTTAAAAGTTAGAAACTAATATTCAGGTTGATACCCAATGACCTGACTGATGGCAAAGCGCCACCTTCCAGTCCTATAATATTACTGTCCGAATTAATGATATTAGATGGATCAACATTGGGCGCATTGGAGCTCATTAGCCATAAGTTTCTTCCGTACAAAGAAATAGTAGCCTTAGTGGAGCGAATAGCCTGAGCTACCTTCGCTGGTAAAGTATATCCAAAACGCAACTCTCTCAAGTAAACATAGCTTGCATCGTAAAGGTTCGCTGTACTAATGCGGATACCATAGTTATTTTTGAAATGGAAAGGAGCGTTCACGTGAACGGTCTGTTTGGTGCCATCCGCCAATACTCCGGATACATCTACTCCTGTTTCACGGACATTATTCTCAACAGTAGCAGCTAGGGTTCCTGAATACAAACCGTACATATTGGTGTAAGAGAAGAAACTTCCTCCTTTCTGGAAATCAATCAGTCCGCTCAAAATGAAATTTTTGAAGGTGAAGCTGTTCGTAATACCTCCTACAAAGTCCGGCTGGGTATTTCCAATTACCTTTCCGGCCGGAGTTGCAGTGTACAAGCCATTTGCACCGATCACCTTCTCACCATTCAGATAAGTATAGTCGGTACCGGTAAGCACAAACATGGGTTGTCCCACTACCGCAGCTGTAGCCACCGTATTCCTTCTTCTTTCCGTACCCAATACATAACGGTCAATGGTTGGATTATTCGGGATGTCTAACGCGAGCAACTTACTCCGGTTAGCTGCATAATTGATCACGATATCCCAAGAGAAGTTTTCGTTTCTAACCGGCGATCCGCTCAATAAAATTTCTACTCCCCTGTTTCTGGATTTACCTACATTGGTGAAGAAATTGGTATAACCGGACGTAGGCGTAATCGAAAGAGGAATAATCAAATCTTTCGTGATACGATTATAATAAGTGAAATCAAGTCCTAACCTGTTTTTAAAAAACTTCAGCTCAATTCCCGCTTCCACCTCGTTACTGATTTCGGGACGTAGCGCTCCATTTCCGAGAGCGGGGTTCCTGAGAATATAAGAATTACCCGTACCGAACAATACCGGTGCATTGTAGGCCACATAGGTACGGTATGGATCCGTATCATTCCCTATCTGAGCAACACTGGTCCGCACCTTCCCAAAGTTCAACCAATCGGCCGAAGGCATCCACTTTGAAAAGATAACGCTCAAAGAGGCTGCGGGGTAGAAGTAAGAATTGTTGCCGCGTGGCAAAGTAGAAGACCAGTCGTTCCTGGCTGATACATCCAGATAGATTAACTCATCGAAACCCAAAGTAACATTACCAAACGTCGAATTAATTCTCTTCCTGAACAAACTCTCAGTCACTCCCAATCTTCCGATATTATTGGTTAGCGTGTATAAACCAGGTACAATCAAACCAGCGTAGCTGCTCGTATTGATGCCATACTGCTGCTGCATAATATTACCTCCAAGAGAAGCATCTAAATGCAGCCGGGAAGTAAGATCTTTGTTTGCCGATGCAATCAACTGATAATTAAACTCCTCGTGGTCAATGGTTGTACGCGCATAACTTCCCGTAGTGTAATCCCGGGCAACTCTTTCCTCCTGCAGGGTTGTGTACTTATCCATGAACACCTTTGCAGATATATTAATCCAGTCAATGGGTTTATAGTCAAAGCCGGCTAACCCGTAAAGGCGTTTACGGGTATCCGTAGTATAATCTTTATACTGATGCCAGTACGGTGTAGTAGCAAACAATGGACGTGGGTTGGTTGGGGAAGTTCTGTTCCAACTTACCTGGGAACCATCTGCAAATTCATAAAACGCAAGTTTATCCATCTCCAACTGCCTTTGTCCATAAAGCGTTAAGACTTGTGTAGGATTATACCCCGAAAAACCCGTTCCCGGTCTGGCTCTGGCATAATTTTCTGAATAATTGACGCTGGCTACCACATTTATTTTGCTTCCTAAACGATGATTGCCGTTGAAACCAATATTATTCCTCTTCAACAAAGAATTAGGTAAAATAAAGTTTTGATTCATATTACTGTAAGCCAATCGGAAAGCCCCCTTTTCACTACTGCCCCCTACGCTGATACTATTGGTTACGGTATTTCCCCTTTCATAAAAATCTCTCACATTATTCGGCTGTGGCGACCAGGGTGTTGTGACACCAAAATAGGGATTCCCCTTGTTTTCATCAAAGGAGTAATATGCCCTGACCAGTTGTCCTTTTAATTCCGGGCCCCAGGATTCATCTACTCCATATTGAGGAAGTAAATCATAACCTCCCTTCACCGGATCCGTATAGCTGGGCGCATTTTTAAATAATTGGGGATTGGTGCTTTGCCATAGTGTATCAAAACCACTGGCAACAAAGTTTACATTGCCGGTATTAGCGCCTCCGCCACCGTACCTGTTCTGGAAATCAGGCAGTACATACACATTATCAGCCTGCACATTCAGGTTATAGGTAACACCTATTCCGCCTTTCTTGCTGCCGCCTTTCTTGGTGGTTATTAATACAACGCCATTGGAACCGCGGCTGCCGTACAAGGCAGTGGCAGCAGCGCCTTTCAGCACACTAATTTGCTCGATATCATCCGGGTTGATATCCTGTATCGGACTACCATAGTCGAATCCTCCACCACCGATCTGCTGATTGTAGGTAGGATTCATGGTATTTCCCATGAACACGCCGTCCACAACAAATAGTGCATTATTGCTTCCCGTTATTGACTTATTACCACGGATGACTACTTTGGTTGCTCCTCCCATGGAACCGCTGTTCGTATTAATCTGAACACCCGCGAGTTTACCCTGAAGTGCATTCACAAAATTTGATTCTTTAGCTGTTTGCACCACGTCTCCCTTCACTTCCTGAACGGAATAACCCACGGCATTGGTCTTTTTTGATATTCCGAGAGCCGTTACCGTTACTTCGGCTAATTGCCGGGAATCTTCTGTAAGCGTGATGGTGTAGAACTGATTCGAATTCGTAATACGAACAGAGGCATCCTTATATCCAACGCTGGATACATGAATGGTGGTGGCCCCTGTGAAAGAAAATGAAAACTCGCCGTTTTCATTAGAAACAATGGTTTGTCCTCCTTCTACAGAAATAGAAGCATTAGGAATTGGTGAATTGTCTTCATTTACAATCCGGCCCCTAACCTGACCCGTTTGCTGAAATGGCATTCCCATCTCTGTAAGACTATAGGTAACAGATATAAGGTTTCCGCCAGCATTAAGGTAATGCTCCCTTAAGCTCGTAGTTTCGCGTCCATAAATGCTTAGAGCTGAAAAGATCATAAGCAAAAACAGACCATTCTTAAAAGATTTGAGTTTGGTCATCATAACATACAAATTGCAGTTGGTTAATTAAAATTAGCGGTGAAGATAAGGAATTCGGCCTATCGGATCAGATTGTCCTGATAAATTATCTCCCTCTACAAATAGAGGTGGCCGAATGACTATTATACTCGAAACGGTATAAAAAGCAATACGCATATCGTTAGATTAATGAGATGAGATCATGAAAAAGCAACACGTATTACATGTACAATATTTTGAATGTTAGAGTATTTTGTCATATTTTACTATTTCCGTTTTACACTATTATTCAATATGATTTCATTTTTTCTGCCCGAATTAACCTCATTAATTTTGATATTACCAAGTTTTACATCCCTGGTATCGTCAAAAACCATCGCCGGACGATAATCAGCAGACCGGGCTTTTAAAGAAACATTCTCAAAAGTTATACCATCCGCATGCCGTACATAAAACCCCCAGGCAGGGAGTTCTTTAAACTGAGAAAACTCGGGATAGGCATAGGGCATTTCCGGTATGGCTTCAAGTCCCTCAGCCGTGGCCTGCCGTTTAGCATAATGAGGGTTCCCGCCTCCCGGATAATTGATCTCGATATTCTCCAGCACTATATCCTTAATCCTCCAATCCGGAAGCCCAATAATACTGGCCGGAGAAATATTTCTGGGCAAATCTTCCACCGGTCCTTCGTACCGGTATCCCGAGTCTGGCTTAGACAATGACACTTCTGCATATACATTTTTGATCTGAACTTTTTCCAGGGAGGGTGTTTTTCCACTGCTCCACCTGTCTCCTATTCGCAAAAAAATTGCGTTTCCTACATTTTTGGCTTCCACACCATCTATGATTATATTTTCAACGAGCCCTCCATCCACAGCCTGTATGGTAATGGCAGAACGGTAGGTATCGTGGACTTTAAGATTCGTTACTTTAAAATTCTTAAAACCTCCCCGGCTCACCGTTCCAAATTTCAAACCGCTCGCACTCGAACGTACCACACAATTCTCAACCGTCACATTCTGACAAATCTTAGTGGCGTCATGAGATTTAAAACAAAGAGCGTCATCGGAAGCATTTATAAGTGAATTCCGGATGTCCACCCCATCACAATCAACAATATCTATTCCGTCATTATTCCAATAGGCTGTGCTATTAATCCGGATACTGTCTATCATCATGTTCCGGCATTGATTGGCAACTAAAGTCCAGCCTGATGGATCCCTGAGTGTTATTCCCCTGACAATCACATTCTCACATTCACCAAAAACAATATTCGATGTGCGGCGGGCTACCGGCCGGTCGTACGTTAACGCATCATTGACAACACGTTTATGAATAAGCTCCACCAGGTTATTAGCATTATCATAGCCCATTGCATTAATCGTTCCCTCACCGGTGATACCGACATTTTGCTGCTTCACCGCAAGAATCACAGCGGTCCACTCGAAATATTTGTCCCAGTAATGAAAAGGGTTTCCCGACCCTCTCAATTCGGCGTTCTTCTGCAAATGCAGTATTACGTCAGACTTTAGATAAAAAGTACCCGTGATATACACTCCTGAATCAAAAACCAGTCTGCCACCTCCGTTTTCATTTATATAATCTATAGCCGCCTGGATAATATTTGTATTCAGGGTTATTCCATCATTCTTAGCGCCAAAACGCATAACATCATAATCACGGGAATATGAAAAGACATAGAAAAACTGGAAGAAAATCAGAAAGAAAACAAATCTCGCTTTGATCATCATACTGCAATGATAAAGTAAGTTTCGGGAAAGGTGGTAAATTTCTCTATTTCATCGGGAATCTGAAGACAGGTTTATTGTTCTGTCAAATAAGCCCTGTACAAAACATCAGCGACCTCTTTCAGAAAAGGATTCCAGCCATTTATGTAAGGAGCATTACATCCGTTCGTTATCAACACCATTCCATATTTTTTCTCCGGGTCAAAAAACATAGCACTGGAAAGCCCGTATGCAGAGCCTGTATGGCCTATCAGTCGTTTACCGTCAATAAATTTATCCGTAGACAGCAGCGCGAGCCCGTATCCTTCTTTAACCGCTACAGGCGTCTGCATCTCTTCAGCACTATTTTTACCTATGATCCTCACTCCGCTTAGCTCTCCCTTGTTCATATGCATCTGCATGTATTGCGCCAAATCCTTAGCTGAAATCTTCATCCCGCCGGTTGGTGAAAAAACAGGTGTTGAATACCCCATTCTATAGTTCCGGATTTCTTCTCTACGGGGATTGTAGGCGTCCACAGACTCTATGAATGTTTTCGACGCCGAATCATATTCATAAATAGCAGCAAAAAGGTTAGCATTCAAAGAGTCAATGCAGTATCCGCCATACAAGTCCAATGGTTTCAAAATATGGTGGCTGATATACTGATCAAAGCGTTCGCCGCTTAAACGTTCAATGACCGTACCGGCCATATTAAAATTCAAATTACAATACCGATAACCTTCCCCCGGTGCATAATCACTATAACATTTGCCGTAATCCGGGTTTGTCGCCGGATTAATGACATCCAAATTAAAATACCCTTCACTATCATTAATACTTGAAGTATGAGACAGTATCATCCTTAACGTAATCTTTTTATCAGGATATTTTGGATTACGGATTGGAAATCCTATTAGGTCACTGAAATCATCATCCAGCGATATTTTTCCTGCTTCTATCAATCGCATCATCGCCGTTGCCGAGAAGGATTTCGAAATGGAAGCTATACGAAAAATATCCTTTGGCCTCAACTTCTTCTTCGTCTCCGCATTTTTATATCCGAAGGCATGGCTATAGGCTATCCCGTTGTTTTTAACCACCGCAACGGATAATCCCACGGCATCGTACTTTTTCATCAGTTCATTTATCGTACGCCCCACCCTCGCGTGCTGAGCAGCCCCATCACTCTTTACCATCATTAGAGACAGGCTAAGGCATAAGACCCTTAAGCAAAATTTTCTCATAAAAATATTTTTAAGTTTCGGTTCATCCTAAACGCTCCTTTTCGTAATCGGGCTATAAAAGTAAGATTTCGTGAAGAATCACGAACAGAGCTAACCGTCATTTACCGGTTTACCACTAATAAAATGAATTGAGGTTCTTTGATGGGAGCATCAGAGCTATTAAAGAAGAAAGACACCGGGCATCACCGGCCTGGGAAACCAATTAGAGAAAGCTTCGAGAATTGTCGGGAGGATTCGGAAAAAAGGGTACGGTTTTACAAAACCAATCCAACCCTGAAAAAAAATTTATCAAACAGAGATCGGTATGAAACTATCCCCTTGATCGATAGATCTATTCCAGGATTTATTATTACGCAGGTTAAACGTATTCAATACGGATACTTCTCAACAGGCGCTGTAAGCGTCTTTTTTGCAGGCTTTGCCATTGTATTTTGCTTTAGTTTGCTTGCAGATGAAATGGATATTTCTTGTCGGAAAAATACTGATTGATATTTCCGACTTATAGTTATATAGTTTATCGAGTGAAATTGTTACCCCGCTCTCACCGAAATTTTATGGAACACGGTTGAATGACTTCTGGTACTGACAAAGCCCTGTATATGATTATATTAGCCCGGCTCCTGTTGGACTTACAGATTAAGCAAAAAAAACCGGACTTTTCTATCGGGCTTTCAGCAAAGCATAAACACAAGTATGCCTGATAACAACCGGTTATCATTAGCGTCTCCGAAACAATACTTCGGGAGCGTGAAAACAAGACAGTCGTTCAATCTATACCAGCCAGGGAGCCACTGTATTCACCAGTTCTTCCCTATAAGTGGTAATGATTTTTATGTAGTTATCGGTATACCCTTCCATCATCCCGTCCTTATTGCGGCTTTCAAACAACACCTCTCTCGTCTGTCCCATGTGTTGTTTGGTGAAATCGCGCATTTTCTGAAACGATAAGTTGCGCAGCATTTTATTCCGTTCATGGCGGGTATTTACAGGCACTACCGGTTTAATCGTCAATGCCACCGTATCGTCTCTTTCCGAATAGGTGAACACATGAAAATAAGATACGTCCAAATCGTTCAGGAATTCATAAGTGGCGTTGAAGTCTTCTTCCATTTCTCCCGGAAATCCGACGATAACATCCACGCCGATGCAACAATGAGGCATCAGGGATTTTATGGTAGCTACTCTTTCTGCATACAATTCCCGTTTATACCGTCTGCGCATCAGCCCCAGAATCCGGTTACTTCCGCTTTGCAGGGGTATATGAAAATGCGGCATAAACTTCCGGCTTCCCGCAACAAAATGAATAATCTCGTTGGTAAGTAAATTGGGCTCAATAGAAGATATTCGATAACGTTCGATACCTTCCACCTCGTCCAACTTTTGTATCAATTCATAAAACGTTTCATCACGGTGATTCGCGGATGAGGCTCCCGAATCATGAAAGCCAAAGTCTCCGAGGTTCACCCCGGTAAGCACAATTTCCTTTACTCCCTTATCCGCTAATTCCCTCGCATTATCCAATACATTGGCGATGGTGTCACTTCTGCTGTTACCACGGGCCATAGGAATCGTACAATAGGAGCAATTGTAACTGCATCCGTCCTGTACTTTTAAAAATGTACGGGTGCGGTCATGGACCGAAAATGAACTGTTGAAACCGGAAATCTCATCTACCTCACAACTGGAGATTTTGGTGGGATCGCCTTTTGTAAATTCTTTAAGATGCGTAACGATATTGAACTTCTCGGCAGCCCCTAACACCAGGTCAACACCCTTTATTTCCGCAATCTCTTTGGGTTTCAATTGCGCATAGCAACCCGTTACCACTACCACACTTTGCGGCGATTTTCGTTGTATGCGCCGCACAATCTGACGGCATTCCTTATCTGCACTTTCTGTAACGGAACAGGTATTGATTACATATACATCTGCTATATCCGTAAAGGACTTCTTTTGAAAACCTTCATTTTCAAGCATTCGGGCGAGTGTGGAGGTCTCAGCAAAATTCAGTTTGCACCCTAATGTATGAAAAGCTACTGACTTCGACGTATCCATAAGTGGACAAAGATACTCGAATTTCGAATAAACCTCCGGCGGTTCTAAAGGCGCTTTCTGTTAATCCCCTCGCTGATGAAAGTTCCCCCATTAGATACCTCCTCTATTGCAGCAAGCAGATCTTCCTCCACTCTGAATTTTAGGACATAGCCCTTCGCACCGGCTTCCATCATCCGTTTCACGTATTCGGAAGAAATATGGAAGGAAAGTCCGATAATTTTTAAATCCGGATACTCCGAGGTCAGCTTCCGGGTTATCTCGATGCCGGAAACGGGTTTCATATTGACATCCATTAATATGATATCGGGAAGCAAGTCTGGAATCATCTCAATTACTTCCATACCATTGGCACATACGCCTGTAACCTGTACGTTTTTTCGGCCTTGCAGATAAACAGACCAGGCCGTCCTGACATCAGGATGCTCTTCTGCAATCACTATGCTAATCATTGTCCGAAGGTTTGGGTAAAAACACTTCTACAATAATCGTATAATTACT
>JACFNM010000021.1 GCA_019454915.1 Chitinophagaceae bacterium | reverse complement strand
ACAGCACTGATTTCAGCATTCCATTCTTTAAAGTGGTTGCGCATCAATAAATCTCCTAAACAGTGATTCTCTTTGGTTGCTAATATGACTAATCGTTTTTTACGGTCAGAAACGATTTCAATATTACTGCCACGTGGTAATACACGTTCTAATTGTTGCTGTAATAGTACCGCATCAGCGTTTCCTTCAGCTTCAGTCCGCATGAAGAAGGAATTGCTATTTTCATCCACAAACTCTTTGTTTTTTACAATATTTAATCCATTTTCAAATAAAACGCGGGTTACTTTATAAATAAGCCCCTTTTCATCCTGACAATGCACCAAAATAGTCTGTAATTTATCCATAGTCGTTTGTTATAGCCATACGAAGGTATAGCCTGAGGCATCAGGTTTTACCAATATCGGTAGCGAATTTCCCAATTTTGTAAGCCTTCCGCAATTTCAGGAATTATTTTGCTGCTTTTTTGGTCATTTACTAAAAAATTAACCACAAGATTCATGGCACAGCCAACCAAGAAAAGATCAACCTGGCAGAAACTACGCAAGTTCATTAATGACATTCATCTTTGGCTGGGCCTCGGCAGTGGGCTGATCGTGATTATAATTTGTTTTACCGGTACCGTATATGTTTATAATACAGAACTGACGGAAATGGCTGCTCCACACCTCTATCGGCTCAAAGAACCGATTATGGCAAAACGAATCGCGCCCGAAATCCTGCTTGAGAAAGTACAGCAAACATCGGGTGGCAGAGTAAGTTCTGTCAGTATTCCGGCAGACCCGGAAAGAACTTATCAATTTAACGTAAAAACAAAAGATGATAAATCACGGTTTGGTACAGCTTATATGGTTAACCCTTATACCGGAGAAATTGTCGGGAACTCACTTGAGAAAAACAAGACCAAAGAATTTATGGGCACCATGTTCAGTCTGCATCGCTGGATGCTGCTGGACAAAGTAGAAAAACCCATCCTGAGCAACATGACCAACAGAGAACTGGGCAGTAAAATTTCGGGCTGGGCTACTATCCTTTTTACTCTGGGTTGCATAACAGGCCTAATTATCTGGTTCCCCCAAAAACTGAGAACATGGCGACAGGGTCTCAAAATAAAATTTTCCACCAACTGGAAACGGCTTAATCACGACCTCCACAATACCCTTGCTTTTTATTCGGTTATATTTTTGTTAGTGATGGGTTTGACGGGTCCCCAATGGTCATTTGAATGGTACCGTAATGGGCTGCACAAAACGCTTGGGACCTATAAACCCAGGCCGGCATCCGGCCAATCACTATCTGGCAACCGGAGCGAAAAAAAGCCGAATAAGGAAGACAGAAGGAGCTTGTCTGCGGAAAACGGCGTACAATTTTCCCACCAGTTAACCGCTTATCTTATTTCAGCCGGTCAGGCGCTTCCTTACAAGGGGAACTACCTCATTAATCTTCCCGAAGATCCCAAAACACCCGTAACTATCAGCAAATCAAGATCAGGTTTCTTTGCCCCTGCGGCGGGAGACCGGTTAACTATTGATCCGGCTACTGCTACCGTCAGTCAGATGGAGATTTTTGCCGAAAAGCCGTTCAATGAAAGAATCGCAGGGTCAATCAAAGCATTGCATGTTGGTAATGTCTACGGTGGATTTACTAAACTCCTATATTTTTTCGCTTGTCTTATAGCTACAACACTTCCTGTCACCGGCACGCTGATCTGGGTTAATAAATTAAAGAAAAAAAGAAAAAGGACAGCAGCACAGGTACTGCGGTTTAAAAGGACAGGAGCAGCATCCGGTGTGCTAAAAAACGGTTAGGCGTCTGTATCTTATCCAATAACAGGTTTTCTTTTTCTGTTTTTGAAAAACCAAGTGAGTATTTTCGGATATTTTCCATACCTTAATCAAAGCGTTTCCGATTTTTATTATTGCTAACAGTTAACACGCTAACCATGAAAGTACACAAACTCACCTTGTTGTGCCTATGCCTCCTTCTTGTCCGGCCGGCAGTTTCCCAGTTTTATTATTACAACAACCAGTACTACGACAAAGATTTCCTGTTCGAGGCAGGCATCTCTCTGGGTGCTATGAATTGCCTCACGGATATTGGCGGACGATCCGGTAATGGCGGCTCCTTCTTAAAAGATTTGAACTGGCAGAATACCCGATTCAATGGCGGTATGTTTTTAAGTGCTGAATACCGGGATGCCCTGGGAGTCCGCCTGGAGTTTTCGTCTGGAGAAATAGCAGCGTATGACAGTGTCCTTAAAAATGACCAGACGGTTGCCCGGAATCGTTATTTGCGGAATCTTCACTTCAAGAGCAGCATAACGGAATGTTTATTGCTTCTTGAATTCTATCCATTCAGATTATTTACTTCGAATCAGTCAACGTCAAGATTTTCTCCTTATTTAACCGGAGGCATCGGGATATACCATTTTAATCCCAGAGCTCAAACAGGAGAAGGATGGATCCAACTTCATGATTTACATTTAGAGGGACAGGGTTTTGAAGAATATCCTGACAGAAAAACTTATTCTCTCACCCAGTTAAATGTACCGGCAGGCGCTGGAATAAAAATCGAATGTTCCGCTTTAATCAATCTTCGGATAGAAATATTACATCGTGCGCTATTCACTGATTATTTGGACGATGTAAGTACCCGGTATATTGATCCTGCACTATTTCAAAAATATCTTCCAACGCATCTTGTTGCTTATGCCGAGCAGCTTCATCACAGGCAGAAAGAAATTGAGCCTTCTGCTAAAGTAATTCCCGGAAACATAAGAGGGAACAGCACTCACAATGATTCCTATTTCAACATACAGTTTAAGTTAGGATTTATTATGGGAAGGGAAAAGAGGTGAAACAGTAGTATAGTTGACCTGTCCGTTTCGGAGCAGTGAATAGCTTTTTCAATTGCCGGTAGTCAAATTAATTCCGATATTTGAGATGCACACGATTGTTTCACCTAAATAAATATTCAATGGACTCTCGCAGAGAATTTATTAAGAAGTCTATCTTGTTATCCGGCGTCACGGGTTTTTCCAGTATCCTTCCTCCTTCCATTCAAAAGGCATTTGCTATTGACCCGGCGGTCGGCAGCACCTATCTCGACGCTGAGCATATCGTTATTCTCATGCAGGAGAATAGATCCTTTGATCATTGCTTCGGCAGTCTTCAGGGTGTAAGGGGATTTAATGACCCCCGCATCATTACACTACCCGATAAGAAACCCGTATGGCTGCAAACCAACGAGAAGGGTGAAACCTATGCTCCGTTTCGGTTAGATATTAAAGATACCAAAGTAACCTGGATGGGCGATTTACCGCATTCCCGACATTCCCAGGTAGATGCATATAACAGAGGAAAATACGACAAATGGTTAACTTCAAAAAGGTCGGGAAGAAGGCAGTACGCCCACATGCCATTAACGCTGGGTTACTATAACCGAAAGGATATTCCTTTTAATTATGGTATGGCAGATGCCTTTACCGTATGTGATCAAAACTTTTCCTCCGCGATGACAAGCACAACACCTAACCGATCATTTTTCTGGTCGGGAAAAGTAAGTCATGTACGTGATGGGATTATGGAGGCAAATATGCGAAATGAAAATTACGGCTTCGCTAAAATGCCCTGGAAAACCTTTCCGGAGTTATTAGGAGAAAATAATATATCCTGGAAGTTTTACCAAAATGAAATCACCTGCGGTGGTGGCTTCGAAGGCGAGGAGCGGTCATGGTTAGGCAATTTTGGTTGTAACGTGCTGGAATATTTCGCTGCTTTTAACGTGAAGTTTACTCCGCGGTATATACAAAGCCTTCAAAAGATTGTAAACGAATTGCCAAAAGAAATTGACGAACTCAGAGACAGGACTTTTTCCAGCGGAAGAGAAGAAAGAAAAATTACAACCGACATCGCCAAAAAACAGGAGGTGTTAAATAATGCAAAACGAGAATTATCTAAGTGGAATCCGGAACTTTTTGACAAACTATCCGATCGGGAGAAAAAGTTGTTTCAAAACGCCTTTACTATAAACAATGGAGACCCTTCTTACAGAACCATCACCAAACTACGCTATAAAGATGGTGATACCGCCCGGGAAGTTACCGTTCCGGAGGGAGATATATTGTATCAGTTCAGAAAAGACGTTAACGAAGGAAAGTTACCAACCGTATCCTGGCTGACCAGTCCTCAAAATTTTTCCGATCACCCCAGTGCACCGTGGTATGGCGCCTGGTATGTTTCAGAGATACTGGATATCTTAACCAAGAATCCCGAGGTTTGGAAGAAAACTATTTTCATCCTGACTTATGATGAAAATGACGGTTATTACGATCATATACCTCCTTTTTCTGTGCCTGACAGTAAGAAACCCTGGACAGGGAAAGTTTCCGCAGGCATAGACACGGAGATAGAACACGTAAGGCTTGAGAGTGAAATCAGCCTGGGTGTAAAACCGGAGCAGGCGCGGGAAGCTCCAATTGGATTAGGGTTTCGGGTTCCTATGGTCATTGCTTCCCCCTGGAGCCGGGGTGGAAGAGTTTGCTCAGCCGTTTACGACCATACGTCTACCTTACAATTCCTGGAACATTTTATCAATAAAAAATACAATAAGAATATTCATATAGACAATATCAGTGCCTGGCGACGTGCAATATGCGGCGACCTGACGGAAGCCTTCAGTCCATTCAATGGCGCTAAAGTAGATAATGTCCCTTTCCTCGAACGGGATCCTTTTGTAGAAACTATCTATAATGCGAAGTTTAAAGAAGACCCTTCCGGATTCAAAGCGCTCTCTGACCAGGAAATTGAATCCGTGAGAAAGAATTTGGTGGGTTCTCCTCTGTTACCCGGCCAGGAAAAGGGTATCCGGAAAGCCAACGCGTTACCTTATGAACTATATGCAGACAGTAAGCTGAGTGATGATAAAAAGGAAATCGTATTTCAGTTAAAAGCCGGAAACAACTTTTTCGGATCAAAATCTCTTGGTTCCCCTTTCACCGTGTATGCACCGGGCGAATATGCGGGCGAAGACGGGATCACCGAATCTGCCAGAAACTGGTCTTTTACGGCCACAGCAGGAGACACACTGAATTATAGTTGGCCTATAGGCGCTTTTGAAAATAATCAGTATCATTTGCGCCTGTATGGGCCAAATGGATTTTTCCGTGAAAGCATAGGCAACGGTAATGACCCTTCGCTGGAAGTGAACTGTCAATACGAGACGGGCAAGTTGAATAACCAACCAACCGGAAATGTAATACTGACGCTTTCAAATACAGACTCTGCAAAATCTTTGACGGTTGAGATCAAAGACAACGCGTACAACAAGAATACCATCAAAAAGACAATCAAACCGTCTGCAACAGAAACCCTTGTATTAAACTTAAAGAGCAGCCATGGATGGTATGATTTCAGTATTGGAGTTGCAGGGGCTGGAAACTTTGAAAAACGCTTTGCGGGCAGGGTGGAAACCGGAAAAGAAACGTTCACCGATCCGTTTATGGGGCGAATGGTAAAATAAAGATTTGTTCAACGATCAGGCACAGCAATAAAGTCGCGATTACACGATGAGATGACCTGTGTATTCGCGGCTTTTTATACAACAATCGGGAACTACCGGTTTATTTCCCCGGACGCACCGATCCGCTGAAATTTATAGGTGAGCGGTTGGTCATTAGTACATTTAGCCGGGCTGATCCATTTTCATACAATACGAAGTCAAAAGACTGAATTTCCCGGTTGTCTTTAGGCTTGATGTTGATAGTCCACTTTCCTTTATCGTTCCGTGTTTTACCAAGGTCGAAATCAGTCGTCATAAAATCCAACGGACTTGTTGTCTGACCAATCTGCGCGGTATATGCCCTCCCATAATAAGGAAGATGGGAGGTAACCGTATCTTTCCTGCTCAGCACTTCGTAAATACCGGTTAGGTTTACCGACCTGCCCCGCTGGGGATACGCCTGATTGGCGCTGAATATCCAGTTATCTGATTCAATTGCTTTTCCTATGGCTTCAGGAGAAACATCTGCTAAGCTTCTTGTAGCGGAACAGCCTGTTGTAAAAAAAACGATGGCGATGTAAAGGATTATGGAAACGGGGACAAAATATAATTGCTTTTTCATAAATAGTCCACATTTACGTCTATGGCAATTTAATAAAAACCTTAATTATAAGAAAAAAACGTTGGGAAAGAAGGGGCTAAATTCTTCGTAACTTTGCAGCATTCAAAAAGTAGTTTAATAATGGCAAATAATGAAAAACTTCGGGTAGAAGTATGGAGTGATATAGTATGTCCCTTTTGTTATATTGGTAAGAAGAATTACGAAAAAGCACTTTCCGACTTCGGGAGCAAGGATGATATCGTTTTGGAATTTAAGAGTTTTCAACTGGACCCCGATTTTAGACAGGATCCCGGGAAAAGGCATGATCTGACAAAATCGCTGGCACAAAAATATCGCCGCTCTGAAGCGGAAATCGAACTGATGCAAAGTCAGATTACCGCCACTGCTAAAGCATCAGGATTAACATTTAACTTTGATAAAGCAGTAACCTTTAACACCTTCAATGCACATCGTTTGTTGCACATTGCCGGTGAAAAGGGTCTGGGAAATACGCTACAAGAAGCTCTTTTCACCGCTTATTTCACGCTGGGCAAAGACCTGGGAGATCCGGAAGTGCTGAGAGCAGAAGCGCTCCGCGTTGGGTTAACAGAGGAGGATATTGAGAAAGCACTTTCAGGCGACGATTACGCGTATAAAGTAAATCAGGATATTCAGGAAGCGGGTAACCTCGGAATATCAGGCGTTCCATTTTTTGTATTCAACAGAAAATACGGCGTATCCGGCGCACAACCACCTCAGGTTTTTCTGGATACCCTGAAGGCTGCCTATGAAGAATGGGAGAAATCTAAAACCATTACATTGCAAACCGTAGCGCAAGGTCAGTCTTGCGATGTGGATGGTAACTGTAGTTGATAGATTAATGATACGGTATCATTCTAAAAAGAGGCAGGCAACCCGGTAGCGTAAAATGGAGCTTGGTTTCGAGTTAATACCATCCGCGTTTTTTAAAAATATAGAGCATCACCAGTGGAATGAACAACATGGCAGCTACTGATATGTAAAAGCCCCACCGGTAGTGCAGTAAAGGAATGGCTTCGAAGTTCATGCCGAAAATTCCGCCGATAACGGCTGCAGGCGCCATCAGACAGGTAACAATAGCCATTACCTTCATTACTTCGTTCATACGCAGATTCACATTATTCAGATAAATATCCTGCATGTTCATCATCATATCCCGGTAGTTCTCGGTAAAATCGTAGGCTTGTACAATATGATCATATACGTCTTTATAGTACTTGGTGGTATCATCATTCAGTAAATCACTTTCACTGCGGATATACCCGTTGATGAGTTCCCGCACCGGCGCTATATTACGCTTGAGTACAATCAGTTCTTTCCTTAAGTGATTGATATGAGCCAGAGATTGGGTATTACTTCTCCGGATCACTTCTCCTTCTAAAATCTCAATCTGCTCGCCCAGCTTTTCCATGACGATGAAGTAATTGTCCACGATCGTATCGAGTAAAGCATAACATAGATAATCCGCCGAGCGCTGCCTGATTTTGCTGTTGCTCATCGCCAGCTTTCTGCGGATGGGATCAAATACATCTCTTGAGCCATCTTCCTGAAAAGAAACGACAAAGTCGTATCCCATAGCAATACTTATCTGACCGGTTTCAACCGTACGGGTGATTTCGTTATAGTACAGCATGTTCAGGAGGCAAAAAAGGATGCCGTCCACGTCATCCATTTTGGGTCGTTGTCCTACACTCAGTATATCCTCTGATAACAAGGCGTGTATGCCAAAATCATTACATATTGTTTCCACCGCCTGTTTAGCCAGCCCATCCATATTGATCCAGGTCGTGCGGCCGTTATTTTTGAAAGCCAGACAGTCGCCGATTTGCTTCACATGGTGTTCTTCAAAATGATCGACGCTATAGTCGTATACCAGCACCTTGACTTCTTTTGCTTCTTCCCTGACAGGCGCCACGGTTGGATTAAACTGAAAAAGCTCTCTGGTACGATGAGTGCCGAATAAGGACGCCAAAGGCAGATAATGAAAATACTTATTTTTAACCATCTGATTTTACTTTTAGTGTACTGAAGCCGGCAGCGACAGTACCAGATTTTTCATCACCGAAAGTAAGGAATCGCCATATTAATGCCTAATAAGCCCCCTGATAAGGAATCATATTATGGAACATAAATTATTTACCTTTGTCTTCTAAAATCTGGAGTATATGATTAGGACAGGTAATCCCGTTGTAAGCATCTATACTGAAATGACTCCTAACCCGGAGACCATGAAGTTTGTGGCTAACAAGTTATTATACCCGGGGAAAAGTATGGATTTCCCGGATATGGACTCAGCGGGTCCGTCGCCCCTGGCTCAGGAATTGTTCGGATTCCCTTTTATCAAATCGATATTTATCGCCAGTAACTTTGTTACGCTCACAAAAACGACGGAAACCGACTGGCCGGATGTAATCCCCTTTATTAGAGGATTTTTGAAAGAATACCTGGAGGACGGAAGAGAGATTATTAATGAGGAAGCGGCGGCGGCCGTTCACCCCGTCTCACCGAACTATATAGCAGCGGATGATGACGATATCATAAAACGAATCAAAGAGATTCTGGATAATTATGTGAAGCCGGCGGTGGAAATGGATGGCGGCGCTATACAATTCAAAGACTATGATGACGGTATATTAAATGTCACCCTGCAGGGCTCCTGCTCCGGATGCCCCTCGTCTATGATTACCTTGAAAGCAGGTATAGAAAGTATGATGAAGAGAATGGTACCCGAAGTGAAAGAGGTGGTGGCAGAGACCGATTAATTGATTTCCCGCTATGCTTCAGGGAAGGCAAAAGCGTTTTCGATTCCTAATCATCGAACGCTTTCATTTGCCAGTTTACCTTCCTTTCTCTCAGGTATTGAATAATATGCTGAAAGCAGTTCTCGTCTCCCGCAATCAATTCTGGTGGAAAAACACCTTTCGCGGTAAACCGCTTTTGTAACAACAAGTTGGCTGCTGCCGTGCAGGTATAGCCGGTGGTACGCGCCATAGATGTGGTTTGCGTCGCCAGGTCATAGTGGTCAAGCAGGGAATATTCTACGCGCTTCTTCCGGCCTTTTTCCTTGCCAGTTACGATTATTTTCATCACCGTGAACTCTTCTTCGCCGGGATTCAGTTTCCACTCCTTAAACAAGAGGGCTGAACTGAACTGAAGGGGGGAGACTTCCACGCCGTTTATATTTACCTTTTCGTCAGAAAAAAATCCGCTTTGTTTTAATGCGACAATTAATTCAACATGACCGGGATACCTGAGCGTCTTCTCTTTCATATTGGGTATATGCTTCATCGTAGTCAATATTGACCGGAGTCCGTCCGTATTGAAAGCTTCCAGGGTGCCCACGCCTTCAAAGTCCATCAGCTCAACATCACTCAGGGCAGGCCGGATAACGAGGTGACTGTTTTCCACATATCGCGCGGGCCGCGTATATTCTTCTATCACGTCTATCGGAGAAAAAGGCGCTTTGTATTCAAAAGGCTTTTTCCGGATCTTTGGCAATCCGCCCACATAACATTCAAAATCTTCAATCTCCATCCGATCATTATAATATCCCAATACCCAGTTACTCATCCCCGGGGCTACTCCGCAATCCACGATAGCCGTCACCTGGTTTTCTTTGGCAAGCGCATCTAACTGAAGTGTATCTTCCGGTGAAAAAGAAATGTCCACCACGTCCTTACCCGCAGCTATTACCCGTTTTACTACTTCAAATCCCATAAAACCCGGAACGGCTGTTATTACCAAGCCAAATGGAGCCAGCATAGATCTGAAGTCCTGCGTTTCCAACAAATTAACCTGCTTTGTATGAACGGATGCATTTCTCTTATGAAGAGTAGCCAGCGATGCTGCACTATTGTCAAAAGACGTTACGTCAAAGCCGGAGGCTAAATCTTCCGCAATAGCCCGCCCCACCATGCCGGCGCCTAAAACCGCAATTTTCATGGCCGATAATTTTAATCAATAAAGATATTGTTTCACTTTTACATGAAATAATAAGTTCCAATCAATTTCGATGAAGGCTCTACCCAAAAAAATAGTAATCATTGGCCCGGAATCAACTGGTAAGAGTACGCTCTGTGAACAATTAGCCGATCACTACCACACCCTGTGGTGTAGAGAATATGCCAGGGAGTATCTTTTAGAACACGGCCCAAACTATTCCTATAACGATCTCCTGGAAATAGCCAAAGGACAGATTGCCCTGGAAGAAAAGACCGTTGCGGCGGTGATGAATCAACATCATAATAGTCCGCAATACCTGCCCCTAGTCTTTATTGATACTGATTTATACGTGATGAAAGTGTGGTGCGAATTTGTGTTTAATCAATGTCATTCATGGATCATGAACCAGATTGCATCCCGAAACTATGATTTGTATTTGCTCTGTAATATTGATTTGCCCTGGGTCAATGACGAACTTCGCGAATACCCCGATATTGAAACAAGGAGGAAGATTTATAAAATGTATAAAGACCTGATGGTAAACCAGCGCACTTCCTGGGTGGAAATCAGCGGAGACCACCGACAACGTTTTGATACAGCGAGAAAAGCGGTGGAGGCACATCTGGAACCGGGAAATTGAGATTTGGCATTTCAAGTTTCAAGTTTCATCTTTGCGCCATATTTGGTTGGCGTAATTACGTCATTAAAAGGGAAGTCCGGTGCAAGTCCGGCGCTATCCCCGTAGCTGTAAGGTGTACGAATAATTTGCCTGGTATTGTTGCCCGCAAATTATTCGCCTGTTGGATCATCATGCCACTGTTCTGCTGATTAAAGAATGGGAAGGTATTCAATAGTGAACCAAGCCAGAAGACCTGCCAGATGGTATTTTTAGTCAAAGGGCTTTCGGGTGAAAAGCCGGAGATGAAAACGCCTGACCCCTTCAAGCTTTTTCTTCCCCTTTCCCCAAAGTTCGTTTCGTAAATTTCTAAAACTCCTTCGGGATTAAAAAATGAACAAAACTGTTTTTGGTCTGATGAGCACCCTGGTGCTCAGCAGCTTTTCTCTGTCAGCGCAGGAAGATACCGCAACACGTGCCACTTCCTTAGATGAAATTGTTATCACCGCAACCCGGTTTCCCAAAAAAGTAAGCGAAACAGGTAAAGTGGTTACGGTCATTGATAAGCAGGAGATTGAAAGAAGCAATGGGAAAGATATGGCGCAGCTACTCAGTGAGCAGGCAGGCATCACGGTAAATGGCGCTTATAGTAACCCCGGTAAAGACAAGAGTCTTTATCTGCGTGGTGCAGGCACGGATTATACGGTTATCCTGGTAAATGGTATACCCGTGAGCGATCCTTCCGGAACAGGAGGAGCCTTTGACGTCAGAATGTTCCCGTTGGAACAAATAGAACGTATTGAAATTCTGAAGGGCGCTCAATCAACCTTATACGGCTCAGATGCTGTTGCCGGCGTGATTAATATTATCACGAAAAAACCCGTTGATAAGCCCGCTCAGTTGTATGGCGGTATCGCAGCGGGATCTTATAATACTTTTAAAGCTGACATTGGGATCAATGGCGCGGGAGAAGGCTCATCCTATAATGTGGGCTTCACGCATTATCAAACAGCCGGTATTTCTGAAGCCCAGGATACTACCTCGGGACAGACTTTCGATAAAGACGGATTTACCCGCAATGCGTTCCTTGCTGATTTTGACAAACAAATTGCCCGGGGACTGCATCTAAAGCCTTACTTCAGGTATACTCATTTTACCGGAGATTATGACGGGGGATCATTTACGGATGCAGATAGTAAATATGAAGCCCAACTACTCACTGCGGGAGCGCAATTGCAGTACAGCTTTGCCAACGGCAGTATTCATGCATACTATAATTATGATGAGGTGAATCGTAACTTCAAAGACACGTACGGTGAATACCCCTACGTGGGAAGTAAAAACAGTGTTGAATTATATGCTCATTATTCCTTCGTTCCGCATATCCAGTTATTAGGCGGTATTCATTATAACAAGCAGCGGATGCAAGATGAAGCGGCTACGCCTCCAAATCCCACAGCGTCTTTAACCAGCCCCTACCTGTCGTTTTTCCTGCGCGATATCGGAGGATTCAATCTGGAACTGGGATCCGGGTACAACAAACATTCCGCTTATGGGAACAACTTCACGTACACTGTCAATCCTTCCTACACTTTTAATGACGCAGTGAAAATATTTGCCAATTATGCCACTGCTTTCAAAACGCCTTCTCTGCAATCTCTGTATGGACCGTTTGGTTCTAATCCTGATTTAGCGCCTGAAACATCCGCCACCACGGAAGCAGGCATACAATCCACATTGTGGTCGGGCGTGTTGGATGCGAGGCTGGTGTATTTCAGGCGGACCATTGATAATGTTATGATTTACGGGCCTTCTTTTCAGCTAATCAATCTTAATAAACAAAAGGATCACGGTTTAGAACTGGAGCCGACGATTTATATCGGTAAACAACTCAAACTGAAACTCTATTATGCTTTTGTGGATGGTGAAGTAACCACGGAACAAAACGGAAAAGACAGCACCTATTCAAATCTGATCCGTCGCCCCAAACACAGCCTGGGTTTGAATGCCGGATGGGAAGTAACTCCCCGGTTTTTTCTAAGCACTCAAATTAATTACAACGGCAGGAGGAGCGATCTGTATTACGATCCCATTACCTATTCTTCCCAGTCTGCACAATTAGGCGCCTATACATTATGGAACGCCTATGCTTCCTACCAGTTTGTGCAAAACCGAATCAAACTTTTTATAGACCTGAAGAATATTACGAACGCAAAATACAACGAAGTATATGGCTATGGTACCCAGGGATTCAATCTGATGGGAGGATTGGTCATCAAAATATAGAAGTAATGCAGCATAGGGCGATTTTACCCATTAGGATTTTATAGCAGCATTCACCGTTATAAAATCCTAATGAGTAAGTTGCTATGATATCGCAGTTCCCACTTCATTTTCCAGTTTTAACGCCTCCGCAGTCCTCTTTCTTGACCGGGTAACCAGTTCGTCATTATCGGTCAAAGAAACGCCGTAAGAAGGTATCATCTGTTGCAGTTTACTTTTCCATTCAGGCGTTTTTATTCTGTCTCCAAAACAGCGATGCAAAAGATCAACCATAATGGCCACGGCTGTGGAAGCGCCCGGCGATGCTCCCAACAGAGCGGCTATGCTTCCGTCTGCCGAGCTGACGACTTCGGTACCGAATTCAAGGATGCCTCCTTTATCTTCGTCTTTCTTAATTACCTGAACGCGCTGGCCCGCCACTTCCAGATCCCAGTCTTTGGACGATGCTTTAGGATAAAATTCCTTCAGCGCAGCCATCCTGTCCTCTTCCGATTGGCTCACCTGCTCAATCAGGTACTTGGTTAAAGGAAGATTGTGAATACCTGCCATTACCATCGGCTTGATATTGCTGAGTTTAATGGAGGCCGGCAGGTCCCATAGTGATCCGTTTTTCAAAAATTTCGTTGAAAAACCGGCATAGGGCCCAAATAATAAGGATCGCTTCCCATCAATAACTCTTGTATCCAGGTGAGGTACGCTCATAGGAGGCGACCCTACGGCAGCCTTTCCATATACTTTAGCATGATGGCGCTCAATAACGGAGGGGTTATTGCAAATCAGCCATTGTCCGCTCACGGGGAATCCGCCATAACCTCTGCTCTCGGGTATGCCGGATTTTTCCAGCAGGGGCAAAGAACCTCCACCCGCCCCAATGAACACGAAGGGCGCCTTAATGGTTCTTTTTTTATCCGTTGTGAGGTTTCTCATTTTTACGTGCCATAGGCCCGAAGCATCCTGATGCAGGTCATTCACTTCATGAGCAAGGTGCAACTTGACGCTGGGAAAGTCGAATAAATAACGAAACAGTTTCCGGGTGAGCGCTCCAAAATTCACGTCCGTGCCCGCATTCATCCGGGTGGCGGCTACTTTTTCTCCGGGATCACGTCCTTCCATCATCAAGGGTATCATTTCCATCAACACGGATTTGTCTTCCGTAAAACGCATTCCATGAAACAGTTGATAAGCCGACAGCGCTTCAAAGCGTTTTTTCAGGTAGGCGACATTTTCTTCTCCCCGCACAAAACTGATATGGGGTACCGACCGTATAAAATCTTCGGAATCCCGGATATAATTTTTTTCAATCAAATAGGCCCAAAATTCACGGCTCTGCACGAACTGTCCCGCTATCCTAATGGCTTTGCTGCAATCAATATGCCCATCCTCTTTGAGAGGGGTATAATTTAATTCACAAAAGGCCGAATGACCCGTGCCGGCGTTATTCCAGGCATCCGAACTTTCGGCAGCCACGGTATCCAGTCTTTCGATCACGTGTATGACTAAGTTCGGATCCAATTCTTTTAACATCACGCCTAAGGTTGCGCTCATGATGCCGGCGCCTACTAAAATAACATCCGGATTATTATATCCACCCGATGAATGTATATCCATAATTAATTCACTTTAATGGCAAAGCAAGGGCTGAGAAACCTTCCGAAGATGGAATCGGCTATCGAAAACCTGAAGGATGTGCAAAATTACAACGAGAAGTGGGGATATGTTTCCCTTTTCTGGAATTTTTATAATGTGTATTTCTTTTGAATTCCCGAAAGTTTTCCGGCTCTCATCCTTTTCTTAACTTGCGGTCATGCAGGAATACTTAAAAGGTTTGAATGAAAGACAAAAAGAAGCCGTACTCCACATAGATGGACCCCTGATGATCATCGCAGGAGCCGGCAGTGGCAAAACCAAGGTGCTAACGACCCGCATCGCTCATCTGATGGCAAACGGAGTAGATGCATTCAACATCCTGGCGCTCACCTTCACCAACAAGGCAGCGAAGGAAATGAAGGAGAGAATTGAGCATATACTGGAAAATAAAGAGGCACGAAATTTATATATAGGTACTTTTCATAGTGTATTTGCCCGGATACTGAGGGGTGAAGCGCTAAGGCTGGGGTATCCGTCCAACTTCACCATATATGATACGGATGACGCGAAAAACGTCATCAAGGCGATAGTAAACGAAATGAACCTCGACGATAAGCATTACAAGCCTTCAACGGTGTATAACCGCATATCGAGCGCCAAAAACGCATTGGTCACCGCTGAGGAATATGCCAATGATTATGCTATCCAGCAGGAGGATATGCGAAGCAACCGCCCGGCAATCGCCAAAATCTTCAAAGCCTATACAAATCGCTGCTTCCGAAACGGTGCGATGGACTTTGACGACCTGCTGGTAAAAATGTATGAATTGCTGAAACACTTCCCCGAAGCATTAAGCAAATACCAGCGGAAGTTCAGGTATATCCTGATTGATGAATACCAGGATACGAACCCGGCCCAGTACGAAATCATCAAACTTTTGGGCGCCATGCACGAAAATGTTTGCGTGGTGGGTGATGATGCTCAGAGTATCTATAGTTTCCGGGGCGCCACTATTCAAAACATCTTACAGTTTCAGAAAGACTACGACGACGTGAAGGTGGTAAAACTGGAACAGAATTACCGGAGTACTCAAAACATATTGAATGTTGCCAATGAGATCATCAGCAATAACAAAGGACAAATTGAAAAGACCCTGTTTACGGAAAATATGACAGGAGAAAAGATTAGACTGGTGCGCACCATGTCGGATAATGATGAAGGGAAATTTGTGGCGGATACCGTACAGGAGCAAAAGTTGCGCAACCATTTTCAAAATAAAGACTTTGCTATTCTGTACCGGACCAACGCCCAGAGCCGGTCTTTTGAGGAAGCCTTACGGCGCATGGGTATCGCCTATACTATCTATGGGGGTATCAGCTTCTACCAGAGAAAAGAAATTAAGGATTATATTGCCTATCTGCGGTTGCTGGTAAATCCGAGGGATGAAGAAGCGCTGAAACGAATCATCAACTATCCCGCCAGGGGAATCGGAAAGACGTCTTTAGACAGGGCGGTGCTTGCTGCCAATGAAAATAATATCACGCTGTGGGAAGTGCTGGAACGCGCAAAGGAGTTCGGCTATCGCGGGAATATCCTGGAGGCGATTGAGCAGTTTGTGTTGATGATCAAGAGCTTTTCAAGTATGTTGCAGCATAAGAATGCCCACGACGTAGCCGTGCATGTGGGCAAACAAACCAATTTTGTAAGAGAGCTGTTCAACGATAAGAGTACAGAAGGAGTAGCCCGCTATGAAAACATACAGGAACTGCTGAACTCCATCAGGGAGTGGGTAGATACTACTTCAAATAATTCATCGGTCACCCCGGAGCTAAGTGAGGAAGCAACGGAAACAGAAGAAGCTTCGGAAGAGGCAACTGATGTAAATACAGATAATCGTGAAGATATCCCCACAACCGAACTGGGAGCCGAACCAGTAAGTAATGAGGATAAAACGCTTGGCGCTTATCTGCAGCAAATCAGCCTGTTAACGGATGCGGATAACAAAAATGCAGATGCGGATACCGTTAAAATGATGACCATCCACGCTGCCAAGGGCTTAGAGTTCAGTTGCGTTTTTGCCGTAGGATTGGAAGAATCGTTGTTTCCGAATGCCATGAGTATCAACTCAAGGGAAGAACTGGAAGAAGAGCGGCGTTTGTTCTATGTAGTGGTGACCAGGGCCAAGCAAAACTTGTGGATTACGTTTGCCAATTCAAGATATAAATTCGGCAGCCTCGTCCAAAATGAACCCAGCCGGTTTATCAATGAAATTCCCGAAGAACTCCTAAACAAAAGCTATTCAGGCAGCAGTTTCCGTCACGAACAAAGACCCTCGGCTTTTGAGCGGATGAACGGGGGCGCTTTTCGTAGATCTTCCCGATCGGAGGCATTGCAGGCAGAACGACGATACGGACCTCCACCCGGCAGAAAGAAAGCGGCCACTCCTTCTTATATAGGAGCTTCTCCCCAGCAAAAGCTAATAGAGCACCAGCCTTCGGCGGATTTTTTGCCCAGTGATACTTCTAACTTACAGGCCGGACAGAAAGTAGAACATCAAAAGTTCGGATTCGGAGAAGTGATCAACGTTGAAGGAAGTAGTAAGAACCCGATTGCGCTGGTGAAATTTGATACCAACGGTGAGAAAAAGATTATGCTTAATTACGCCAAACTCCGTATCATCTCCTGAGTGTTTTTATATGCAGGTGCAATATATAATTGTCGGGCAGGGCATAGCCGGTACCCTATTCAGCTATCATTGCTGGAGGCAGGGCATTTCTTTTGTGATGATAGATCAAGAGAGGCGGGCGCGTAAAGCAAGCACTGTGGCGGGCGCTGTACTCAACCCCGTAAACGTAAATAAGTGGAGCCTTGTCAACGACTATGATTATTATATCTCACACGCTTTGGCATCCTATAAAGGGCTGGAAGAAACATTGAATATCCCACTGGTAGAAACCATGCCTTTACTGGTTTTTCATCAGGAAGAGGCAAAAAAGCAATTGTTTGAAAAGCAACTGACGGCATGTCCGCAATACATACGTCCGGCAGACGCGACAGAACACATCGTGGTGAAGCGGTATTTCAAGGATGTGACGGACATTGCGAACGTCAGTCCCGTTTATAAAATACACGCTTCAGTATTACTGTCATCCTGGGCAGGGTTCCTTAAAGACAAAGGATTGCTTATTGAAAAATATTTTGATATACACGCTTGTAAGATAGAAGAGAACGGGGTGTATTATGAAACGATACAAGCCGAAAAGATCATTTTTTGTGAAGGAGCGGAAGCCATTCATAATCCTCTTTTTCACAAGATTCCCTTTAATCAAAACCGGGGCGATGCCTTGCTGATTTCCATACCGGGATTATCCACTCAATACATATACCAAGGGAACGTACGGCTTGTGCCTATAGAAAAAGACCTGTTCTGGTGCGGAGGAAATCACCAATGGCAATTCGATAATTTGTTACCGGACGAAGTCTGGCGTAGACAAACGGAAAGCGCTCTCCGGCAATGGCTTACGATACCCTTTAAAGTGGAAGATCATCTTGTGGGGCAGCGGCCTACCACAGCCGGACAGTTTTTTGTTGTTGGCACACACCCGCTTTGGCCAATGGTGGCTATCTTAAACGGACTGGGAACCAAGGGATTTCTCTGGGGGCCTGCATTATCGTTAGAATTATTACAGCGACTTGATCACCCGCAATCTACACCCATCAAAAATAATATCCGGCTGGAACGATTGCTAAGCTGATAACAGGATTCCTATTTCCGCTTTCAACAACCTTAGCCATAAGGAGCGCCATTCCTGGTTAAAGATATTTATCCCCTTTAGCAATTTTTATCTGGGAAACATATTCCTTGATTTCCTGCTCTTTATTCCGGTCGCAAATCAGCAGAACATCTTCGGTATCAATGATAATAAAGTTTTCGAGCCCCTGCAATAACAACAGCTTTTCTTTCGGAACTTTAATCATATTCCCCGAAGCTTCGAACAGCATCAAATGAGTGGCGGAAGCGGCATTGCCGTTCTCATCCTTGTTCATATTTTCGTAAGCGGAATTCCAGGTACCCAGGTCGCTCCATCCAAAGCTGGAGGGGATCAGGTACACGTTATCTGCTTTTTCCATGATGCCATAATCAATAGATATATTGGTACACTGGGGATAAATTCTGCCGATGGCTTCTTTTTCAGAAGGCGTATTAAAAAAGGCCTCTTCGGCTGCAAAAAGTTCGTGGAGTTCGGGCAGGTATTTCTCAAAAGCCTGCACTATGTTTTTCACCTTCCAGACAAAGATACCCGCATTCCACAGGAACTCCCCACTGGCGAAAAACGTCTTCGCAATTTCCAGACTGGGCTTTTCCGTAAACGTCTTCACCTTGTACACATTATCACTCACTTCATACTGCTCGAACTGAATATAGCCATAACCGGTATTGGGATGGGTAGGCTTTATGCCTAACGTAAGGAGTGCGTTGTTTTCTCTCACAAAGTTTAAGGCTTCATAGCACACTTTCTTAAAGGCTATTTGTTCCGTAACCAAATGATCCGAAGGCGCACAGATTAACCGGCCTTCGGGATTGATGCTTTTTAGTTTATAGGAAATATAGGCGATACACGGCGCCGTATTCTTACGGGACGGTTCCCCAAGAATATTTTCCGTAAGCGCTTCCGGTAGTTGTTCCTTTACAAGAGGCACATATTCTTCCGATGTAATGATGAAAATATTCTCTCTTGGAATAAAATCAGCAAAACGATCAAAGGTTTCCTGAATAAGTGTTTTCCCCCTGTTAAGGATATCAAGAAACTGTTTGGGAAAAGCGGTCCGGCTCATAGGCCAAAAACGGCTCCCGATGCCCCCGGCCATAATAGCTACGTAAAAATCTTTATTCATTCCTGAGTCCTCTGATTAAAATGATCATTACAACTATTGAACAAAATATTTAAATAATACCCTCACGCATCAAATCATGTAAATGAAGTACCCCCCGGTAATTATCATTACCGGTTACCAGCAGTTGACTGATATTATTCTTCCGCATTAATTCCAGCGCAGATACAGCCAACGCTTCCTCTTCAATACACTTCGGGCTCCTGCTCATAATGTCGGCAGCAGTAATACGTGATAAATCTTCACTCTTCTGCAACATTCTTCGTAAATCACCATCCGTAATAACACCGGCAATATGCTCTTCTTCCATCACGGCGGTAGCCCCCATCCTGTTTTGGGTGATCGCCACTATTACCTCTTTCAAACTACTACTAAGTCTCACGGCCGGACGAAGATCTTTCACATATAAATCACTTACTCTCAAATATAATCTTTTACCCAATATCCCTCCGGGATGAAATTTTGCAAAGTTATCGCTGGTAAATCCATGGAGCGCCATAAGGCAAACCGCCAGGGCATCCCCCATAGCCATCTGAGCCATGGTGCTGGTAGTGGGAGCCAAATTATGGGGGTCGGCTTCCTCTTTAACCGTTGTATTTAAAATCCAGTCGCTTTTCGCTGCGAGCCAGGAGTCTGTATTCCCGGTCATACCGATTAACGGGTTACCAAAATTCTTTATCAGTGGTATAAGTAATTTTATCTCGGGGCTTTCTCCGCTCTTGCTGATGATGATAACGATGTCATCCGGTTGCACCATACCCAGGTCGCCATGGATGGCTTCTGCTGCGTGTAAAAATGCCGCCGGAGTACCCGTGGAATTAAAAGTGGCTACTATCTTCTGAGCGATGAGTGCGCTCTTTCCTATACCGCTGATCACCACCTTTCCCCGGCACCCGGAAAGAATTCTTACCCCTTCCTCAAACCGGTCGTCAATAAAGGTGGCCAGGTGCTTCACTGCTTCCGCTTCCTGCAGAAGCGTTTGTCTGGCAATAGACTGAATATCAGAAGTATTCATCTCAAATATTCGCAAACCTAATTCAAAAAGATTGCTTAACAAAACAGGAGTTTCCACCTCAGGGCTTCAACCAAAACAAAAGATATGCAAGGCTAATCATTTCGTAAGAATTTCCTTTTCGGGCGGTTAATAGAGGCCCGGTATTGACGTCTTGCAGTTCTTCAGTCAATGAATTCGGATAAGGTTGCCAGAAACCCGGTATCGGCATTAAATTTTTTTTTATGGGGTATTCTTCCTATCTTATAGCCAATTGTTCATCATCCTTTCAATACTATCTGAAAGAGATATTAACTTTCATTATAGTAGTTAAAGTAGTAACTTCGCTCACTTTTTTTATATTACATGAACTATACAGTCATGTGAAGAGTGAGTAGGAAAACCGACAGACATGCCAACAGCAACAAAAAAGTCCACTGCCAAAGCAGTATCATCCAATGGGAAAAGCAAGGGGAGCGGCAAATCTTCAAAAACATCCAACAAAATTGACCTCAAAGCCAGTCTTGGAGAATATTTTGGCTTTAATTCCTTTAAAGGTAACCAGGAAGAAATCATTGAAAGCCTTTTAGCAGGCAATGACACTTTTGTCATCAAACCTACCGGCGGAGGGAAGAGCCTGTGTTATCAGTTGCCGGCAATCGTAAGCCCCGGCTGCGCCATCATTGTTTCTCCGTTAATTGCCCTGATGAAAAACCAGGTAGACCTGGTTCGCGGCTACAGCAGTAAGGATAATGTAGCTCACTTCCTCAACTCCACTTTAAACAAAAGAGAAATCAAGGAAGTGCATGATGACCTGCTGAACGGGCATACTAAATTATTATACGTAGCGCCGGAAACCCTTACCAAACAAGAGAACCTGGAGTTTTTCCGGGATTTGGATGTTTCTTTTTTCGCCGTGGACGAAGCGCATTGTATTTCGGAGTGGGGGCATGATTTCCGTCCGGAATATCGCCGTCTCCGGGAAATGATGGAAGAAATCAACCCAAACATCCCGGTAATTGCCCTTACCGCTACCGCCACTCCTAAAGTGCAGAGTGATATTATTAAAAATTTACACCTCAAGAATCCCAAAATATTTATATCCTCTTTCAACAGGGCTAATTTATACTACGAAATACAGCCCAAAGTCGGTAAGGATCAAACAATTAAGAGTATTGTCCGCTTTATTGTGAACATGAAGGGGAAGAGTGGAATTATATACACGCTTAACCGGAAAACTACCGAAGAACTGGCCGATATTTTAAAGGCAAACGGTATTAAGGCCGTGGCCTATCACGCCGGATTCGACAGTAAGCTGAGAGCAGAGCGCCAGGACCTCTTTATGCAGGAGGATGTGCAGGTGATTGTGGCCACTATTGCTTTTGGTATGGGCATTGATAAGCCGGATATCCGGTTTGTCATTCACTATAATATTCCCAAGTCAATAGAAAACTATTACCAGGAAACCGGGCGTGCCGGGAGGGATGGATTAGAGGGGAAGTGTATTCTTTACTATTCGCACAAAGACGTGGCAAAGCTGGAACATCTTATGCGCGACAAGCCGCTGAGCGAGCGCGAAGTGGGCGCCCAGTTGATCAACGAAACCGTTGCCTTTGCCGAGACAGGCGTGTGCAGACGTAAAGTACTGATGAGTTATTTCGGAGAAGAATATGAGGATGAAAATTGTGGAAGTTGTGATAATTGTCTGCATCCGAAAGAAAGAGTGGAAGCGAAGAATGAGGCCGTGAAAGTATTGAAGGTGGTTAAAAAATTAGACGAACGGTTCCCGACGGATTACGTGGTAAATATCCTGGTGGGAAGGCTCACGCCTCAAATCAATATGTACCGTCACGGCGCTTTGAGTGAATTTGCCATAGGCAATGACCAACCGGTGCATTACTGGAGTTCGCTAATCCGGCAAATGCTGCTGGAAGGGCTGTTGAAAAAAGATATCGAAGATTACGGAGTACTGAAGTTTACGCCGAAAGGAGATAAATTTCTCAAAAAGCCGGCATCCTTTGAAATTGTACTGAACAACCAGTATGAAGATGCCAATGCAGATGACGATGAAGGCGTTGAAGATACTTCTTCGGCAGGGACTACGGACGAAGTTTTATTTGAGATGCTCAAAGAACTCCGGCAGAAAGAAGCTAAGAAAAAGGGACTTCCTCCGTTTGTCATTTTCCTGGAGACTTCCTTGCAGGATATGGCCACGCTTTATCCCACCAACACTTCCGAATTAGAGAAGTGCCAGGGGATCAGCAAGGGCAAAGCGCTGCGCTATGGCAAGCCGTTTGTGGAACTGATTGCACGGTATGTAGAAGAAAACAACATTGAACGGCCGGATGATTTTGTGATGAAAAGTGTGGTCAATAAGAGCGGGCTAAAAGTGTACATTATTCAGCAGACGGATAAAAAAATTCCTTTAGAAACGATTGCGAAAAATAAAGATTTACGGTTAGACGCCCTGTTGGAAGAGATGGAATCCATTGCAGCCAGTGGCACCAAGTTGAACCTGGACTATGCTATTGACGAAATGGTGGATGAATATGATCAGGAAGATATTTTAGAAT
>JACFNM010000515.1 GCA_019454915.1 Chitinophagaceae bacterium | reverse complement strand
ACTTTGAAATTAATTAATAAAATGAAAACTCTATGACTATTCGTACCCCGGATTTTGCCAGAGTCCCGGGTTTTTCTTTACTTCATTACGATCGAAGGGTCTGAAATACATCTTATTTAGCCATTGCCTGTTCTCATGTGCATTATCTTCCACCGGAGTATACGTATAATCATATACGGTCTCGTCGTGATGGTAAGGCTTAGACATTTGCTTTCCGGGTTTAAACTTACCCACAACGCTGATGAATGTGACTTTCCGTCCGAGGGTGGTCGGGGCAATCATCCAGCGCCGGGCATCGTGGTAGCGTTGCTCTTCATAGGCCATCTCAATCCTTCTCTCGTTTCTATACCTGTCCCTGATTGCACCTTGGGTGGTCTCGGTTATCGCAGGCATCCCCGCTCTGAATCGGATTCTGTTTAACCATAACGTTGCAGTGGGCAGATCATTCAGTTCTATTGAAGCTTCTATATAGTTAAATACGGCTTCCGTATAACGGATAAAAGGCCAGGGAACATGCTGTTGATCCGTATTGTCAACCAGATCAGGATTAGGATCAATAAATTTTCGCATGTAATATCCCGAACGGCTGCCATTCCAGTCTTCTATTGAGCTACTCCTGGTATCCAATCCTTTAAATACGATTTTTGTACCGCCGTCCATCAGATCATATTCGCCGGTCTGGATTTGGTTCGCCGGATCAACATTTCCGGAAATCAAATCTCTCGGTTTCCAGTCTGACCCATCATACATGATGGTGCCATACATTCTGGGATCTCTGTTGACATAAGGATGTGCCTTATCCGAAGGATTGTTCCAATCAAAGCTTCTCGCGTTGCTTCCATCCATCATTTCATAATCGTCCACCAGTAGCCCGAGTGGTGTATTCCCTGCCCAGTTGTGATATCCGTTAGGCCCATTATACAATCCCATATACATTCCACCTTCATCCTTATCGGCTATGAAATAACGGGCAAAAATTAATTCAGCAGAGGCGGTGGGGTCAATGCTCTTGTCGCCACTTCCTCCTCCCATTGATAACGCGATATAGTTTTCTGTCCCCTGCTCCCTCGTTACCGGTGCAGTATAATCCAATTTATATCCTGTTCCGGCATCCACAACAGCCTTTGCGGCATCGCGGGCAGCCTGCCACCGGGATTGACGATCACCCGTAGTATAAAACAGGACTTCTCCATGTCCGTAGCTCCCGAATACATCACCAGCCTGGGCTTTGGCAGTAGCTTCATCATGTAAGTCACTCGCCGCATAAAGCAATATCCTCGATTTAAGAGCCAGCGCTGCCAACCTGGTAGCCCTGCCTTTTGCCATATTAATACCATTTAACAACGACGCCGCATTATCACAATCACTTACAATAAAATTCACGCAGTCTGTGAAACTGCTCCTGTCTTTTGTAAAATCATCCGTTAACAAATAAGGGGCATCAATCAAAGGTACCCCGCCGTAATACCTCACCAACTGATGATAAAAATAAGCGCGCAAAAAATAGGCTTCTCCTTTCAGCTGATCCTTAACCGCATCTGATATGGACGTATTATCAGGAGACAGGTTAGCAATCACTTCATTACACGCCCTGATTTGGTTATACATCTCTTTCCAACCATAAGTAGCATCCACCCATCCGACGTTTGAGGAGCTCAAGCTTCCTTCATTAATCGTATTAATGTTACGTCCTACGTGGGTAAAAACTGCTTCGTCTGTTATAGAAGCGTTCATTTGTTCGCTGAATCCCCCCTGAAACAAACCTCTACCATATATCCCCGCCACGAAAGCATCACTCAAAGCCCCGTCTTTCCATGTTTGTGCTGACGAAATCTGATTTAGCGGTTCAAGATTCATAAAGTCTTTATTGCAAGAGACTAAAACAATGGATCCTGCCAACAAAGAAAGAAATATTTTATTCATAATTTTCTTCATGTCAACTTAGTTTTAAAAGGTTACTCTGGCGCCAACGCTCAAAATTCTTGATTGCGGATAATATTTACCATCCTGTGTAGTAGCTTCAGGATCCCATATTTTGATCTTATCAAAGAAAGTAAATACATTCAATCCGCTTAAATAAACACGAAGATTACTGATTCCCATTTTGCCGCCAATATTCTGAGGAAGCGTATATCCGAGTTCAATAGTTTTTAAACGTATATAATTGTTGTTTCTGGCAAAATAGGTGTTATTCCAGGCTGAACCACCAGTATAATATCTGTTCTGCCTGTTGGTAAGTCTGGGGTCTACACTACTGGGATTATCAATAGTCCAGCGATGATCAAAAGAATATTGCAGGAAGTTTCCAATATCTCCTGATTCAGTCCTGCCTATATACTGCAATCCGCCCATTGCGCCCTGGAATAATATAG
>JACFNM010000514.1 GCA_019454915.1 Chitinophagaceae bacterium | reverse complement strand
CGGGAAGGAAACCCTGAATTATAGCCTGAAGCAGGGACAATCCGTAACCTTTCGTTATCGTATAGCCATTGCTTCCGGTAAAGAAAGGCTCAGTAATGAAGAAATCAATCTGACGGCGGGAGATTTTTTCCAGACTATTAAATAATTATCGGATTATATATCTCTGATCTGTATTTTTACTAAAAAAACACGGTTATGAATTCAAAGAATCTCACTTTAATTATTGTCATTGGGGCTTTGTTGTTATTGGGTGGTTGCGGATGCGGAGGATACAACAAAATGGTAGGGTTGGATCAAAATGTGAAGGGAAAATGGGGAAATGTGGAGAGTGAATACCAAAGACGCGCGGATCTGATACCTAACCTGGTGAATACGGTAAAAGGGGCTGCTGATTTTGAACAGGAAACACTCACTAAAGTAATTGAAGCCAGAGCCAACGCCACAAAAGTGAATATCAACGCCGATGACCTTACGCCCGAAAAACTGGCGCAGTTTCAGCAGGCCCAGGCTGAGGTAAGTAGTGCATTAAGTCGTTTATTGGTTACCGTCGAACGCTATCCGGAACTGAAAGCCAATCAAAACTTTCTTAATCTTCAGTCGCAGTTAGAGGGTACGGAAAATAGAATTAAGGTTGCCCGGAACGATTTCAACAGCGCCGTGCAGGATTATAATACGGTCGTTAAGTCATTCCCCAACGTGTTGTACGCCGGCATATTCGGCTTTAGAGAAAAAGGCTTTTTCGCCTCAGAACCAGGAGCGGACAGAGCGCCCGATGTGAAATTTTAAAGGTATTTTATTCCATGAGATTTTTCTCATCCAAACCTCAGCACTACTTTTCCGCTGAAGAACATCAGCGGATTGTAGGCGCTATTTTGGAGGCCGAAAAATTAACCAGTGGAGAAATAAGAATATTTATTGAGAGCCGTTGCCGGTTTGTAGATCCCCTGGATCGGGCCAAAGAAGTGTTTTACGGGTTAAAGATGGATAAAACAGAGCGACGCAATGGCGTGCTGGTATATATTGCCATGAAGGATCACCAGTTGGCTGTTTACGGGGATGAGGGCATTCATCATAAAGTCGGTAGTGATTTTTGGAAAGAAGAAGTAGGTAAAATGTTGAGTGCTTTTCGCGCCAGGAACCCGGTTGAAGGAATCACAGAACTGGTCAAAAGTATCGGAACGGCTTTGCAGGCACATTTCCCGTATATGCCCGGTTTGGATAAGAATGAAATGCCAGACGATATTGTATTTGGAAAATAAGTGGCGATTTCGGATCTGTTTGTAAATCCACTGCGATAAGCTTTGATTTGGATACTGCGGCTTGCAGTTTTATTATAATTGAATGAGGAATTTTCTATTCGTTATTTTTCTTTTCGTGTCAACCGCTCTTTTTGGCCAGGTTGACAAGGTTATTCCGCCTGCTCCTTCTCTCCCGCGTTTAATCAATGATTTTACGGGTACACTTACCCCTATGCAACAGGAGAGCCTGGAAAAGAAATTAACCACTTATGATGACACTACCTCCAACCAGATTGCCGTCGTCATAGTGAAAACACTGAACGATTATGATCCCTACGAGTACGCAACGGCTCTGGGACGTAAATGGGGAGTGGGGAATAAGGAATTTAATAATGGCGTTGTCTTCCTGATTGCTAAAGACGACCACAAAGTGTTTATAGCGCCGGGCTATGGATTGGAGGGTGCATTGCCGGATATCACCTGCAAGCAGATTGTAGATAATGAAATCTTGCCCAATTTCAGGGAGAATGATTTCTACAGGGGCATTGATGCCGGTACCACTGCCATCATGCAGGCGGCGGCTGGGGAGTATGAACCACCCGAAGGTTATGCCAACCGGGGGAAGAACGAAGGCGTTCCGTTAGTAGTGATTCTGATAATTATTTTTTTCATTGCCTTCATCATTTCACGTATCGGCGGCGGAGGTGGCGGGTCCTTCATGAGCAGGCGTGGGTATCGTGAAACCGGTGTGCCACCAGTATTTTGGTTCCCCGGCGGCGGCAGAAGCAGTGGCGGCGGTGGCTGGAGCGGCGGAGGCTCTGGTGGAGGATTTGGAGGTTTCGGCGGAGGAAGTTTTGGCGGCGGCGGCGCCGGCGGAAGCTGGTAGCCACGTAACCACAGGATGCATTAATTTGTTACCATACGATCCCGTGTTTTACCACTAACAAACAATTAAAACCACGCAGTAGAGTTATATACAGCTACGACTTGAGAGAAACGCCAACTCCTTAGATGTCGCCAACACTATATTAAAAATATCCGAAAAAGTATTCGACATGTCCATTACACTGATCATACTCATTGCCACCTCAATTATATCATTCATTGCGCTTCGCAATGCACAATTAATGGAGGA
>JACFNM010000020.1 GCA_019454915.1 Chitinophagaceae bacterium | reverse complement strand
TACATCTGTAGCAACAACGGGACAGTTACACGCCATTGCCTCTTTAATAACATTCGGGGATCCTTCATGAAAAGAAGTTAAAATCAAAATATCTGCAGCATTCAAATACAAATTAACTTCCTCATGAATTTTGTTAAAAATCGGCTTTAAGAAAACATTATCATCCTTTAATTTCTCTACTGCCTTAACGGCAAGGTCGAAATTTTTCTCGGCACGTTTCGGATTCGATATAAAGACAATCAGTTTCATATTTTTTTGTAAGTTCAAAGCCTGCCGGGCTTCATTCTTTTCAATTACATTAAATATGCCCAAATCAACTCCATTGGGTATAATCGCTTTTCTCTTTGACAATAATTTTTTACTCATTTCCAATGATTTCAAAATCGAATAATCATAACAATAGAATGATAAAAGATTATTGATTTTTGAAAACATTTTACTTAGTACAGTGATATTACCAGATTTTTCACGTGAACCTAGTATATCATCCCCCATGAAGGAAACTACCAGTTTATGGTTTCTATTCTTGCCAATCAGAGCAACAACAGCCGATAACCCGTAATGAGCATGGATCAAATCAGGCTTCACTCTACGAACCAATTTTCTAAATCGCGGAACGTTCCTTAAATATCCTAAAATACCAGTTCCCTCGACTCCAAAGTATTCAACTGAAACTCCTTCCCTCCTCAACGATTCTCCTTGCGATCTCACTATGGGGGATATACTGCCTTGATTAGCACTTGATATAAAAACTACTTTTATCTTATTCCCAGTCATTAAAAAAATTAGACGAAACAACAACTCTGAAAACTGTTCGAAAACCTTGATCGATATCTTTACAAAAGCGATAGTCGCGAACCGTAAAGATTGTCATACATGGTTATAAATAGCAGGCGACAACAATAGCAGGCTCTTCAGGAAAATGCAACTACTCAAAAAAAGCGCGGAACAGACAATTGGCCTGTATCCGATTATTAAAAACATCATAAACTAATTCTTTGCCCCTCAATCCGATTCGCTTCGCCTGATCAGTATCTAAAAAAGCAAGCTCTAATACTTCAGCAAAATCTTCCACACTATTCGGTTTCGCAATATATGCATTATCAAGATGTCTCAAATAGTCTGGAATTTCACCAACACCAGTAACAACTACTGGATTCCCGGTTGCCAGATACTCTCCTAATTTTGTTGGGAAGCCACCTTTTGCCTGAATATTATCCGGACGTGCCAACGCAAGAACAGCTGCATTCACTAGAAGACGTGGCATCTGATCTCTTTCAACTTTACCTGTAAAAAACACTCTATCTTTATTTACCAAATTCAAATAGGTGGATTCAATCAAGCTAAATTTTTCTCTATCGCTTGTATCACCTATCAATACCAGATTTACATTTTTATTTTTTTGAGCAAAAAGATCGAAAGCTTTCATCAGAATTGGAACCCCATCTTTGTCTCCATACATCCAACCGCAGTATGCAATATATTCGCCATATTCAGTCTCCGCTTTTCTGATTTCAAAACGTTCCGGTTCAACCGTCATGGGAATATGCATAATTTTATCTGCTTCAATATATTTTTCAAAAAATAACTTTAAAGCTTGAGTAATGGTAAATATGCCATCAAGCTTTTTAAGTTGTGAATAATATAACTGCAGTCTGATTCGCTGAAATAGACTCTGCTGATTAATAAATGGGAATTCGTTCTTTTCGTGGAATATTTTGAACTTATATTTTCTCGCCAGCCTGGTAAACATAAAAAGCAAGAAGGCATCTTCAATCAGGATTAAAAACGTGGTATTTCTGTATTCGCTATGCTTCTTAATGTCTTCCGTAACAATTGCTCTGACTTTAAATATGCTTCTGAAAAATAATACAAACTTAAAGAAAGAGGTTCGATTTTTTCTAAAACACACGTACTTGTATTTAATACTTTCATATTCCCCTTCTTCAAGACTACTTAATGGGGACTGATCTTTACTTTTATATAAAAGAAAAACATCTGTTTCAACTCCCATTTTAACAAGTGGTTTCAGGTAAGAAAGAAGGCGGTTGGTGGACGCTCCACCGTAAGGGAAAGAACCGGAGGAAATTACTATTAAACGTTTTTTCTTTCCTGTAGTTGACATCTGCAATATTCATTTTTTGGGTTTAAGTATCCCTCATTTCTTCTTAACAACTCCAAATAACACACTCTGCATGCCACAATAACTAAACCATAATACCTTTCATGCCTGCAGCAGCGTCACAAAATTCTTCATCAAGCGTAAAATTATATCCACACCGATAATCCATTTTAATATATCTCAGCCATCTTGCCCCGGTTTTCTCTACCGCTAGCCTCACAAAAAATTAAACCAGCTAAACCTGTAACGTTTAGTCTATTCACCCGATGAAGATGTCTGACTTCAATTCTATACCGATATCCACGTTATTGAGATGACAACACCTCATCAAAAATCTCTGAATAAATAGACCACACTGGATGAAAACTCTTATCCTGACTCTCCGTAACGATAAATCGCATTTTCGCAGCTCCTTTCTTTATACTTCTAAAACCAAAACCTAAAAGATAAGATAGGCAAAAGTGAACACTATGGCAAACGCGTATCGACAGGTAGAATCGGCGGCGTCTTAGCTTTATGATTTATTTGCTTGTAGTAATATAAGTATAGAAGCTTTCTTTGTTTTGAATAACTGTTCCATCTCAATTTGTCATCAAAGCGCAACTTTATGTAAGGAAGATATAATATTGAAAGCAAAAAGGTATTATTAAGCAGACTATATGTAGAAACAGAGAATAAAATTGCAGTAATTAAAATTGTTTTTGAAACAAAACTATTAGAATCAAAATATTTAAAAACAAATTTCCTCACAGAAATAAAGAACAAGATTATACCAACCCACCCCCATCTAAGTAAAATATGAGCTAAAGTATTTGAACCGCTTAATCTTTCCCCTAATGTTAAATGTGATGGTGTATCTTCAAGTATTCCATAGCCTAAAGGCCATTTTATTGATTCTTTAACTGCAAAATTTAAAATAGCAAATCTGTTTACTCTTAGTGCTCCTCCTGCCATTTCGTTAGATCTACCAATTCTATCCATTTCTTTTGTGTACTGTTCAATTTTGGGACCCAAAAAATCTACTTTTGAATAAATAGAATAACCAATGATTAAAATTATCGGTAAAAAAATCAATGATAACACAACACTGGTTCTCTTCACAAAAACAGCTGCTAATACAAAAAATAACACAATATATCCCATTGTTGAAAAGGTGGTAATTATACCAGCGATATATGCAAAAACATGAGAATCAAATATTGAATTGTTATTAATAAGTCTAAAAATTAATGCCATTAACATCATAAAAGAAAAAGCCCCAGGCTCCCACATAAAGCCACTATTCCGATCTGGTGCCCAACCATTAAACATATAAACACCAATATACCAACCACCATTAGCCTTCTGCTCATCAATTGTAAAATAATTTAGTGTCGAAGAAATTCCATAGAATATTTCTGGCTTAAAGTATTGCACTAAAAAAATTGGTAATGAGATCAGAGATAAATAGAAAATTATTCTTTCCATCTTTATAAAGAACCTACTACCCAATAATCTGACAAAAAAATAAGGTAATAACATTCGGGCGGTAACCGAAAAGAATGTAATAAACTTAACATTGGGTTCATTTCCAAAAGTCAAATAGGCTATCAAATTTATACTTAACCAAACAATTAAAAGAACCTCAAATGGTTTCGTTATTCTTTTGTATTTACGGAAATAGTAGAAAACACTAAGCCCAAAAGCAAAAATTAGGAAAAGTTTATTTTCAAGAAAATTTGCAGATTGAGCTGAAAAAAGAATAACGATGATATAAAAGATATATTCCGAAAAAAGTCTATTCAAAAATTTAGCCATTCACTATTCTTGGTTTAATGGTTGATATGCCATAACAGATTATTAGACTCCATTAGTGTGCATAATGTTTTGTTTCCATTTTATGGATTTTCATTGCTTTGTCAAATTTTCACTATACTTTGCGACGTTATTTTAAAATGCATAATCTAGTTTTTACCATCCTAATAATCATTATTCATTACATAAACTAAATAACAAGTTACATAACTGTCGTTTCAATCGTTTATCTTAATACTAAAATATTACTTTATTTCCTGTTTATCTGTTCCAGATACCGTGTGCACTTCTGTTTATAATTTTTTTATACTGAATAACGTCGATGATTGATGATGGTAATGAGTTGACAAAAAGTAGTGCCATTATAAGTCCAGTGGCATTAAATTGCTTTGTAAGAATAATCGCCACTGGGAGAAAAAGTATGGTTTTTATTACGGCAACTCTTAACCCAAGGTTTAGTTTACCTACTCCATTTATAAAATTACTATAAGGAGAAAAGAAAACATAAAATATATTTAGAATAGTCATAGAAATTGAAATTGAAAAAGGAATTACAACTTTGCCTCTCAACCAGATTCTGAATGCTATATCAGAAAATAACAACATTAAAATTATCCCTAAACTAAACAGAACAGAGTACTTTAATAGTCTTTTCATAACCCGTTCAATCCAATCATATTCATTTCTGGCATATGCATCAGTTATTGCGGACCAAAAAGGTGTAAGTATAATCCCAAAAAACAAGAATGGCATACCATAATACTGTCTGGCAATATTAAAAAGACTTACTTCTGTAGGATTCACTATCCGTGTCAAAATGATATTCGAAGTACTGAACATTATCAGTCCTGCAATCTGTATTAAAAAGAACTTTAAACCTAAGGAAAAAACTTCATTGAATAGAGTTTTATCAACAAAACGATATCTGGGCTTGTATTGTTTATATTGCCCATTAAAAAGGGCCAAATTGGCGACAAAAACTGTCAATACTGGCGGTATCGCAATAGCACAGCAAGCTAAAAAAAGTGAATCTTTACTGAATGTTCCTAATATTGAAACTATTATTAGAGTTATTATACTGCCTAGCGGTAAAAAGGTATCTGCAAGGGCTGGTTTTTGGTCTGCCTTTAATATCATTGTGATTAGGTTAAAAACAAACCTGAATACAAACATTATAAAAACCAATAGTATGGAGTAAGTAAGTTCACTATTACTTATGGAATCAACTTTGAGTATTTCTTGCCAATTGAGAAAAATTACTATTGGGATAAGTATTATTGCTAACAATCCAAAGATAATGCTAACATAATAATAAGCTGTACTGACAAGTTTTCTCGCTTTTACCTTATCATTTTGGGCAAGAGTTATAGCAAATTTATTACGCAGCCCCTGCCCAATACCAAGGTCAAAATACTGCACCCAATCAACAATTGAGGCGATTGTCAACCATACACCATACTTATCTACATTTAAATAGGAAAGAATGATTGGTACCTTAACAAGACTGATTATAAGACCAATTGCTTTAATACCAAATGAAGCGACAATATTCTTCTTTGCCTTAACACTCCGCTCATGCCCCTTATTTACGAAAGAAAGACCTTTCGAAAACAAGTGTTTAAATCTTTTTACCACAGTCGAAATTTATATGATTTCCTGGTATATACTCATCAAAGACAACCTAATTTCTTCGTCAGGATTTCCAAACATTTCCTTTGCTCGCTCAATTCCTTTTCTACCTCTATTTATAAGAATATTTTCATCACTTAATAAATTTGTTATCTCCTTGGCCAACCCTTCGATATTTCCTTTTTCAATCAATGATATTATTTTATCATTTTTATTCACTTCATGAATACTTCCAACATCATAAGATACAACAGGGATTCCTAAGAACATACTTTCAATAATTGTCCCGGGAATTATATCATGATAGGTTGGCAAAACACTGATCCTTGCAGATGAAGCGAGTCTATGCAAATCATTCTGAGTGGGCAGAAAACCGGCCCAATAAACATTGTTTTCTATACCGAGTTCCGAGGCAAGCTCTTTGAAAGCATCAGTCTTCCCTGCCCCCATTGCACACAAAGAGATATTGGGTTTAATGTTTTTAATAATCGCAACAGCACGCAAAACATCTTCAATACCTTTATCCTTAGTCATTCTGGCAAAATATACCAGATCATATTTTTTTTTAATATTCTCAGGTTCAACTGTCCTCATCCTGTATGGATGCCAATGCAAAATTGCGTTTGGATTGATTAATCGCACATCCTCAGCCATTGTTGTTGTCCTAACTCCAAAATGCTTAAACATCCTGATGATTTTCAACTCATCTTGCTTTCTTTTTTCGATAAAACTACTTTTAGCAGACGACTTGTTTATAAACCCCTGAATGGTAATAAAAACAGGATATTTATTATGGAACTGCATAATGGAAGCGCTAAATTCATTTTCAGCTCCGTGAAGATGAACGATATCAGGGTTGATTTTTTTAATAATGCGGGCAATCTTTCTATTAAACAGGAAGTCATTCGTCAATAAGTCAAATCTAAAAAACCCCGGCCAATGCCTACCACTTAGTGGAATGCCTTTATTAATAAAGTGATAGGTAATTCCATCTTTTATAAATGACTTATGCCAGGGTATCCATCTGTGCTGCGAAATAATATGCAATTCAATGTCTTTATCATTTTCAAATAATGGAATTAAATTGCTTATCCACGGAGCAATTTCATCAACTTTCCTAAAGGGCTTCAACTTTTCCTGGATGGCTGAATTGGTAAAATAACACAGCCAAACCACTTTTATTTTATTTGCACTACTACTCATTTTTAAACTATTATGCTCCGTTACATTTTCAATTGATGGATAATTTCTTCTTAGATTGTAATGAACCTCTAAAGACACAACTTCTCTTCCTTAATCTCAGCCTCCTACAAGCTGAAATAAAGTTAACTGAACAACTACATGAATTTTCGGAAAACCGATCTCGTAAGACAGAGAATTAATAATCGGGTAATATATTGTCAATATATTCATTCCACTCACCAATATCTTTCCATGACTGCTGGCTTATAGGAAAAACACCAATATTACCATTCCTTCGCTTTACAACTTCTATTAAATCGGTAATATGAAAATGAGTATTCGTTGGCACCTCAGATATTAAATGCGGCTCAAGTATATACATACCGCTATTGATCTTAAAAGTTAACTCAGGCTTCTCCATAAGGCTTAACAATTTACCATTTGTACCTGTTTCAATTGTACCGTATGGTAAATGAAAGTGTCTTAGTGCAGCAACAACAGTTATCTCATTGTTGTTTTCTTTATGATATTCGAGAATTTCAGAGTAATCCTGCTCAATTAGTATATCGCAGTTGGTGACAAAAAATGTACTATTTATATATCCCTTTAAAAGGTGCAAGCTACCGGCTGTCCCAAGTGGTTTCTCCTCCCTGAAATAATTAATATCGTAAGGCAGATTTAAATTATTCAAATAATACTCAATTAAATCAGCCTTGTAGTTTACGGAAATATAAAATTGATTACTCCCATAAAGTGCAAAACGTTCAAAAATTTCTTCCAGCATCGTTTTCTCCCCTATAGGAATAAGTGGTTTTGGGATCACATTGGTTAACGGTTTTAGCCTTGTTCCCATTCCACCCGCCATTATTACAATAGGTAGTTTAAATAATTTCAGTGGGATATTAGCGCTTTTATGAAAGATGTCCTCCCAAAAAACACAGTTTACAACCTCCTGTTCGTCATTTATGATAGGCAAAAATTCCATTCTATACTCTACCATTAGTTCGCGAATTTGAGCATCACTCATTCCAATATAACCTACACGTGGATTCGTACGCAAAATACTGCCAACAGGAATATCTAAACTTTTATTGGCAATAATTGCGCGTTGTATATCCCCAATACTCAATATGCCAAAAAACCTTGTTTCCTGTAGCACTAAAAGAGCCTTTACCCCTATCTTATCCATCAATTTAAGAGCCTCCAGAATTGATGTTTCCGGTAAAATAACCCTTTGGGCAATTTTTTCATTATACATTTAAATGCGCCATTTTATTAGACAATTCCTATACTTACAAGATATTCCGGTATTTCTTTATATCCTCACCTTAGCAACCCATCGGGCACAATTTGATAGTACCGTTTTTCTCCATTTAACTGGTGGCTATTTGAAAATAATTTTAATTTAAAGTTATTTTAATCCTTTATTCAGGTGAATACCGGATTCACATGTGATATGATAATGCTTTTCATTTCTGAATATTCTTTAAAGGATTACCAATGTACATACCTTGCTCAGTAATATCCTTTACAACAACACTTCCTGCGCCAATAACAACATTATCACAAATACTAACGCCATTTCTGATCACAACACTACTGCCAACCATGACCTCATCTCCAATTTTCACTTCCCCATTAACAACTGCACCGGTCGAAATGTGAACGTGATCACCTATAATTACGTCATGTTCAATATTGGCCATCGTATTAATAATACAGTTTTTCCCAACAACAGCATCTGCATTCACTTTTGCACCATGCATTATAATCGTTCCGACATTGATATTTGTTCGTTTTGACACTATAGCTGAACTTGAAATAATAACCGGTGAAACACCTTCGTGATGCTCAATATTTTCAAATAATTTTTTCTTCAGAGTTGCCGTCTTTATTTGTCCAACAGTAACAAAGTAATTCGTAATTCCTTTTTCGATAAACTTTATAATGTCCGCATCTGTACCAATAATCTTATAATCAAGAATCATTTCACCAACTTTTTCAGGAGTATCCAAAATTCCAACTATATCATATTTCCCCGTTGATTCAATAACCTCTATGCAAGATTTACAATGTCCACCTCCTCCAATCAAAATAAGCTTTTCTTTCATTCCTGATTTTTTATCACGCTACTGGGCAGATTAATGATTCTCTCCTCAAACAGGCTGGAATTCGTCAATTCATCATGCTCACAATTTGCATACATCGGCAATTTGGTCATTAATGTCCAAACAGGCCGGGTCATAATATCCGCCTTGTTCATTTCTTGTAGAAATAAATTTCTAGCCTCCAAATCTTTCAATTGAATAGTATTCAGCCAATAATTACTTTTAGTTCCCTTTGGTTCTTTCATAAACCTGATATCAGAACCTTCAAAAAAATCAATATATTTCTGCGCCAGATTTCTTTTAACTGCTAAAAACTTTTCTAATTGTTCTAACTGAGCACAAGCCAGTGCTGCATTCAAATTGGGCATCCTGTAATTATATCCAACCTCATCATGAAAGAATAAATATGGATGTGGTCTTTTTGCTGTTGTAGAAACGTATTTGGCATGTTTAGCTATTGACTCATCATTGGTAATCAATGCGCCACCTCCGCCACAAGTAACAGTTTTATTTCCGTTGAAACTGAACGTACCTATACATCCAAAATTGCCGGTATGGACACCTCCAACATAGCTGCCTATGGATTCTGCTGCATCCTCCACCACAGGTATATTATATCTGTTTGAAATTTCAACTACTTTCTCAATTCTTAAAGGAAGGCCGAAAGTATGCATAGGTAACACCGCTGCTATCCTTTGACCCGTAGATTTTAGATATACTTGTGTTCCTTTTACTATAGCCCGCTCCTTCAAAAAATCTTCCAATGCTTCGGGTGACATCCCCATTGTATCTAAATCCACATCCACAAATGCAGGTACCGCACCTGCATGAGCTATAGAATTAGCCGTCGCAACAAAAGTCAAAGCCTGGGTAATTACCACCTCATCTCTTTTTACCCCTGCCATCAAGAGTGCCAGATGTAACGCCGTGGTACCATTGACAGTAGCTATAGCATATTTTGCATTTGTTATTTGCTTCATCATTTCTTCAAACCGGTCAACATAAGCACCTACTGAAGAAACAAAAGTGGATTCTATTGTATCGAGAACATATTTTTTTTCATTTCCACCAAAATATGGTGCGTGCAGCGGAATAAATCCTTCAGGGCTATTATACAATTCTCTAACAAAATTTACAACATCATGCGGCTCCATTCGATTACATTTTTGCATCCAGGTATTTACCTGTTTCTACATGCTGAAAATCAGGCAACATCTTACGAAACAATTCAACTATTTCTTGCTTTGTCCAGTATCGCTTAGCTTTCATGCTTCCTATTTCCTGATCAAAATAATTCACCAAGCTTTCGTTATCTTCTATTTCATTCATTATGACACCAAGGTTTTGAAAACGGTCCATATCAAGATTTTCTCTTTCTGTAAAAAACTCTTCGAAATCCTTTTCGCCGGTTGTATCACTTTTAGTAAATAAACAAGGCCATGTAAGTTCATCATTTCGGTTTAAATTTTTTCCGAAATAATTTCTTGCTTCATCCTCATCCTTACAGGCATAGACCTTAATATTTTTCTGTTCTAAATACTTAACGGCAATCTCAGCAAAGGTTGTCATATGTAATTGTTCGTTTAGTTTCGGAAACAGGATATCCCTATTCCGGCCAAAAATACACGACATTAAACAAAGCTCTCCTGATTCTTTGGGTGTTACAAAATAGCGTCTGACATCATTGGGCGCCACAATAGGCTGAAACTTCTTTATCCTCTGATCGAAACCATGAAGTAAAGAACCATCAGAAAAAGCAACATTCGCAAATCTCGCCATCGAAACACTAATATCCCTGCTTCTCCGGTTAACAAACATTTCCATAATTCTTTTAGATGCCCCCATCATATTAACGGGATTCGCGGCTTTATCTGTTGACACACAGAAATACTTCTTAACTCCATTTTGTATAGCCTGCCGGATCGTTTTGTCTGTATTAAGGATATTTACATCAATCATTCTCATTAATGTAAACGGGTCTTTTTCACTTCGAACATGCTTAAGCGCTGAAAGATTCAATACATAATCGTATTGCCCATCTGAATCCCAGAACGCATCATATTCTAAATATCCAACATCTAAAGCAAAGGTTTGGAAATCACCATCAATATAACCGTACGAACTTCGAATGTCTCTTACCAACTCAACCATGTTGTTCTCACTAATATCAACGACATGCAGTTTTCGGGGATTTCTTTTGAATATTTCTTTTGTAGTGGCTTGCCCTATTGAGCCTGCACCACCAATAACCAAAAAAGACGATTGGGAAATTATCCTGCGAAGTTCATCTTCATGGTTATTGATATCATCGGAGAAGAGTTCCTTTGTTCTGCCTATAAGTTTTAAAATATCCATTGCTTTTGTTGTTTAACTGTAGGGGGCGTCAAGAATTTCTTAGCTTTCATGAAATAGCTATTCCCCCCATACAACCCTCTTTACATAATCAACGTACCCCAAAATAATCCTCACAACCTTTTCACTAACATTCGGCATGGTATAATCGGATACTTCCCGAAAATTTCTTTCGGTTCCTGTTTTCTGTTTAGATAGTTGCGCCAAACCCTGCAATATTCTTTCGGGGTTTAACCCTACCATCATCACAGAGGCTTCGTGCCTTTGTGGCTTATTACCAAATAAACCTTCGGGGTTGTGCCCCCAACACAGCATCCCCGCAAAACCCCAAAGGTTGAGCGCGAGGCCAACCTGTCAGGTTCTTCCCCGCCCGGAGCCTGGGCGCAACCTGACGGGTTGAACCGATCCTTCTGTTAAAGTCCCGGTATCATCACTTACTCCTCTTCCCTTTAAACAGAATATTCCCCACCGCCTTCCAGAAGTATTTCCAGTCGGTAAGGAAGGGGTGCTTGAAATAAGCTTCCAAATATTTTTTTTCACTGGCCTGGATTTCTTCAAGGGTTTCGGGCATATCGGCATAATAAGGCGGCAGCAGTCCGGGCTTGGTGCGCGTGCGCAGTTCCTGTAATTCCGGAGAATAGAGGCTGAAATAATGGCTGCTCAGCGGGCGTACGCCCACCAGCTTCATGTCGCCCTTTATCCAGTTGATGAGCATGGGCAACTCGTCAATCCAGAAACGCCGCATCAACCGGCCCACACGGTTTACCCGGTAGTCATTGGCCAGTTTGCCGCCATTGGCCAGCCCGCCCTGCTCATAGATCAGCGGTTGCAGGTATTCGGAATAGGCGTGCATGGTGCGGAACTTGTACACGCCAATCATCTTACCGCCCTTGCCCACCCGCTTCATGCGTATCAGCAAACCGCCCGAAGGATGGTCGTGCCGGATGGGGTCTTTCACCTTCACGGCCACGAGGTAAATCCGCCCCTCAATCAGCTTTTCATACACCAGTTCAAACCCCGCCCGGTAAATCCTTCCCAATACCTCCACCCGCGAAAACACCTGGTCTCTGCCCCCCGTTACCCAAAGATAGAACCCGCGCGTCAAAGACAGCTTACCCATGATGCGGTGCCAGCAAAAGTCAACAAAATAAATAATCTCCCTGATCACCGGCGGGCTTTGCTTCCGGATGCGCTCGCGACGGGCGCCGAGCGGGGTGAAATGGCAGAAAATAAATTTCCCGTTGTCTAAGTGATAGTTCGAAAAAGCCAACAGGGTATCCACGGGCTTGATCCGGTTCAGCGAACGGCAATGCAGGATAACATCGGGGTACCTCAGCTTATCGGCGATGATGTCTTCCGGGTCGCCCGATTCGGTCACCAGCACGCGGGCCTTCCGCACACCGCTGAATGTCTTCAGGCGGTCCACCACGTGGCTTTCATTGTTGCGGTTGAGGATGCCCAGCAGCCAACTGATATCGGGGTTATCGGTATAGTCCCTGCCCTTGTCTTCGGCGCTCAGTCCCCGAACGACTACATTGTCCATCGGCGTTCCCTCATAAAAATAGGCGATCTTGCGGTACACCAACCTGCGCAGCAGGAAATAAAGCCCCCACTCCAGCACGGTGATGATGCCGGTGGCCAGCAGGATGGAATGGTCGTAGGCATAGCCCGGCACGAGGTAGCCGTAAAAAGCATCCAGGGCTATCCCGGTGGCCAGGTTTACAATCAGGATGCCCAGCACGGCGGTACGGATCCGCTTGTAGGCGCCGAACTGCAGCTTGCGGGTAACCACGCCCGCGGCCACCCAGATGGCCGCCGACAGCACCAGCCAGTACCATCTTGGCAGGTCGCCGAAATAGCGCGCAAACCAAAAAGCAAACAGCGAGATGAGCAAATCAAACAGTATGATGGTCATCTCCCTTCGAAAAAGCGATGTCATGATTTATCCGATAACCAGGTTACACACCCGTTCTATATCTTCTTCGGTCAAATAGGGATGGATGGGCAGCGACAATACCGGCAAAGCGCAACCTGTCAGGTTTTGCCCGGCCAGGAGCCGGCTTACGCCATCGCTTTCAGGATATTACCAGCTTTTCTGTAGAATATTTATTATCGTGTTCACCCGTGTCGCCGGGTCAGTTAATGATTCTCTCCAGCAGGGAAGGATGGATAAAAGCCGTGGCCACCGCCATTAATCCCTGCACCGATACCACCACCCTGCGGTCGCGCCTGATCCGCATGATTTCGCCTTCCACCCCGCTGAATATTCCCCCGATGACCCTCACCCTGTCTCCACGTCCGATTTGTGCGGGCACGTTATCGAGAAAAAGGATCTGGTCGTCCTGGGTGCCGGCCACGGCAATAAAGTGTTGCATTTGCCGCTCGGGTACCACGATGGGCTTATTCAACGCCCTGTCCATCATGTAATAGATTGCGATTCGCTCCTTCAATCTGGTCTTTATTTCATCTATCTCCTGCTGACAGGCATTCACGAACAGGAGATTGTGGATAGCGGGTACTAAGGTTTGCTTTCCCGTCTTTTTTCTTGCGTACTTCATCGGCAGGAAATTGGCGACTCCTGCATCATCCAGGAATGACTTCAATTTTAACTCGCGGCTGTAAGGCACCCGCAATGCATACCATTCTGTCATTTCATCATTACTTTTTCGAGTCATAGGCGCATACCGGGGGGCTTCCTGAAAAGCGGTTTTCAAGACATATTCAAGAGTACACCCGGTATTGATAACCTGTACCATTACGCTATCCAGCAGTAATCGTACATTTCGATTTTATTTTCGCCGGGGTTTTGAACCGTCAGAACGGCGGTCTAAAACTCCGGTTTGTGCTCATTGTGTCAATTCGACGATTGACAAAACTATAGGTACAATAAAAACCTTCTTTATTCATCTTATTCACCAAGTCTTTTACAACAACAATCGTGCAAGTCGAAATGAACGAAATGAACGAAAAAAAACCCGATATCCGGTTCCCAAAGGAGGAATCGGGGCTGCCGGCGCGAATTTATTATTTTTCTCCTATATTCATTCATTATATTCATTCAATAAATTTGCGCGAAGATAGCGGACGATGTATTACCCCCGAAAATTTTGAATCAAACCACAATGCTTTCAAAACAAGCAATCGAAATCATCAGAAAACGTATTTTATCTAAATCGGGCTTACCACATATTTCTCCCGGCGATTGCAAGGTTTTATCGAGGGACATCAAAGAAACAACGGGTAAAACGGTAAGCGAAACCACCTTAAAACGCTTTTACGGATTCGCCAGGCAGGAGCATAATTTTTCAAAATACTCGCTGAATACGCTTTGCGAGTATGCCGGTTATAAAAACTGGGAAAACTTTATAGCGAAACAATACCGGAAGAGTTCGCCTCCAAAACCGTTAGCGGAGGCCTGGAGTCTTTTACGATCGGAAGCAGCTAAAGCCAATGAACCGGCAATTTCCTATATCAAAAAACGATGCGGCATCCCGTTTGAATGTACCCATCCCCATCATCTCATCAACACCGATTTTGAGTATTTTATGCAAAGCAACCGGCAGCTTTACTGCCTGACGGGCGAAGCGTATACGGGAAAAACGATACAGGTGGCGCATATTGTTGAGAATCTGTTTGCAGGCAAGGGAGGTAAGTTCAGTGAGAGTATTCCCTGGGTAGTATCCGGAAATCTTGTTCACAGGTCTTCATCCGTCAAAGCGGTAAACAGACCCGCCGGCGCCCTGAAAGCACTGGGTATTGCTCCTTCACTCCTCCATACCGTTTCCAAAAACCCGGCAGGCATCAGAGGTTTCCTCGTGATCATCATAGACGGGATAGAGCATCCTGCGGACGCTATGACCGTGGAGGATAACGACCTCAATCATATCGCCAACCTCCTGCTGTTTGTAGAAAAATATAGTTGGATTAAAATCGTACTGTCTGTCCGCCCATCCACATTCGCTATATTTTACCGCCAATTCGGCCACCTGGATTTTGTGAAGCAGGCCGTCTGGAGCGGACCCATTAACGCCGGTAATAAAAAGCCTTCCATCCGGCTGCTTTCCTGTGCCGCAAGCAGAAGGGTGCTGAATGACCTCCATCAGAAGCTGAACTCGCCGCCCCCGGTGCTCATACAGGAATTGGACGAGCTCCTCAGGCATCCCTATTTTATCCAACTGTATTATCAGCTTCTGCTGAAGCACGGCAACAGGCTGCCACAGGGGTACACACTTTATAACGAGTTGATACAACTGTTCATCACCCATACCATCCGACTAAACGGTCATGGGGCCGAAAGCCTCTCCCTGATAAAGAAAATCGTTGGGATGCTCAACTACGGCGTGGATTCGTTAACAGGTCATATAGACATCCGGAAACTGGTAAGCCTCGAAGAACATTTTATTCCCGCTTACCGAAAACTGCTAAGCGAAGGCGTATTACGGGAACATCTCCACGAAAGTCGCTACGACAGCTTCCTCTCCGCTTCATTTGCGCACGAATCCGTATTCCATTTTTTTATTGCCCGGGAATTGGTTTACCGGAACGACGCGCTATCCGGCACGGAAATCATTGATTTCATCAGGGAAAAATATACGGATGGCGACACAAGAAAGAAATTATTACTCTGGGTGTTTTCTCATTTTCTTTCTCACCCGGGTGAAGATATGAAAGCACTGCTGTTCACTACCGGCTTACCCATAAAAGAAAAGATTTTCCTGTCATTTTTTTGTGTGGATTTTATCAGTCACTATCCCGACCTCCCGGGATCCGGCGAAAGGGATGGTCTCGTGGAAGCCATTGCCGAATTTATCTGTAGTCACTGGATGGAAATAGATTGGTCGGTTTCCTATCACGAACAGACGCTGCGGCGCTTACACCGGCAGACGAAGGATAAACGGGTGGAAGCGAACGTGCTGCTCCTGTTAGGCATGCTCTACTCACTGCGGCTGGACAGGGAGTCGTTGTTAAAAGTGCAGGAGCAATTAAAGAGACCATACAAAGTCATTGTCTCTCCCAACGCCCTGCCGCCGGACGGGCTGCTGGATTATACCTTTTCTTATTTTTCACCTGCCTATTCCGCCGGCGATAAAATACAGGTGGTAACAAACTATATTCGTCAGCGGCTTACGCATTCCCCCTACTCTGGTCACCCGGACAGCATGACGTCCTGGCTGTCTGTTATCGTGTTTCAAGTATTCCAAATTGCGGAATTTCAGCGCTCAACGCTGGCAGCAGCGTACGAGGGAAACGGGCGCCAACATACACCGGAACCCGGTACAACGGACAGTATGAGCGTCTTCAGCCAGATCATTGATGCCTTATACGCCCTGCGATCAGGCGAAAAAAATGCCGCCGTGCCCATTTTTACCCGCCTGCAAAATGATGCCGGCTACCTGTCTTCTATCTCCAGCCGTTCACCGGTACGCCTGCTTTTTAAATTGATATCCGGTATCCGGCGCCTGATGGAAAATGATCATGAACCCGCATTGGCTTATTTCAGGGAAGTGTATGCGGGAGCCGTAGCTTCGGGTTTTGTGTTTCTATACCTCCTCTCATCTACCCTGCTTATCAGGGTTTTTGAAATGCTTAATGAGCCGGATCAGATAGAAAAGGTGCTTACGGAAGTGCAGCAACATATCTCCGGGTTGGAATTTCCGGTTGAAAGGGTGTTTATGAAAACGGCATTCTTTGCGTGGTGATCAACCTGTCAGGTTCTTCCCCGCCGGGAGCCGAAGCGCAACCTGTCAGGTTCTTCCCCGCCGGGAGCCGAAGCGCAACCTGACAGGTTTAATAAACTTCCGCCGTGGTTCGTGTCTCGCGAAACACAGTTGAGTTTTCCTATTATTTGGACACCTGGAATTTTCCCGACTCGATGACTCTGCCATCCTTATCGAGCAGTTGAAAGATGAAGATACCCCGCGTGAAATCCGAGAGATTCACCTGATTGCTGGGGCTTACATTATTAAGTTCAAAAACCTTTTTTCCTAAAAAATTATAGATACGTAAGGTAAAGGTTCTGTTATAATCTTTTTGGAAGTCGAAATGAATAAAGGTGGTGGCGGGGTTGGGGTAGAATTTGAGTATTTTAGCCGACTGATCACCCGGGCCAAACGGAAATCTTTCCTGGCTTAAGCCGGAAAAATGTAAGGTGATGCCCAGTAAAAATATCAGCGTAAAATTTTTCACTCTATAAAAGTAAGATTTTATTGTAAAAGATAACGTTCACTTCCTCCCCTTAAGTATAACCCGTCGGTTGAAAAATGGTAATTTGGTTAAGAATATCAATGTTTTAGACCATTCTGACAGACCGGGCAGGCTTTGTTAAAATCTCGGGCAACGCAGCACATCCCGTGTACTCCCACCGGTGTTCAGGAATCCGATATAGCCCAGAGAAATCTCAAACCCTCCTCTCCCCTGGCTTGCCGTTCGCAAAGATGAAATATTCATATCATAACTAAAGGCTATTGAGAACGGATGATAATCTAATTTCACCACAGGGATAATGGCGTCTTCCCATCTCAGATATCCGCCGACGTGCACGATATAATCCGGCTGTTCAAAATCGCCTATCTTCCTCGAAAACATCGCGCCACCGATCAGTTCCTTATAAGGACCCTGCAGGTTAAAATCAGCATGAACGGTGATATAGGATTCCTCTCCCAAAGAGGTACGGATGCCTCCCGAGGCCACCCAACGGGGCAGATGCTGCAATTGCCGGTAAAAAGAATTGACCGGTTTATTGAAATGATGATAGGCCAGGCCTAAAAAGAAATTATCGTCTTTACTATCCCCGATAGCCGAGTTGTAGCTAAGTCCCACGCCCATATCCCAATAATTATAATTGGAGGCAAAGTGTTCTCCGTCCGGTAGCGAGCCATTGTAGCCAAAGCCATCATACTGATTGTCGGTGGTTACTTTCGACCGGTCTAACCCTCTTGAAACAAGCCCCCCCATGAATCCGAGAGATACATACCTGTTCTTATCTGCATTCATAGATTTGTGGTAGTTGACTACCGGCATGAGATGCGTTGTATGTAAGGCCACCGAGCCGGCTTTGTCCCACAGAACCTGTAAGCCGGTAGTCATAAAATCCTCTCCTTTCCCAACACCGAATTTGACTTCTCCGTTCATGGAGCCGGTTTGGTACGGAGTTGTTATCGCTCCCCACTGACTCCGGTATACCAACTGCGCCCTTACGTCACCCTCAAAGAGCCCTGCCAGCGCCGGATTGCGCACCAGTGGCGCTTCATAAAACTGTGAAAAATGAAGATCCTGAGCCTTCGTTTGCAAAGCATATCCCGCCAGTACGCACACAAACCATGAAGTCCATACCTCACGTCTTCTGAACAAATATCCGGCTTTCTTCCTTTTCATTCCTTTATCGAATTAAGGTTACATTCCCCTGCATCGGTACTATCTGGGCGTTATCGCAAACAAATTCAATCGCATAAACATATACATCCGGCGGTAGCACCTGTCCGTCCTTTTTACCGTTCCATCCTTTAGCGGGATCATTGGCTGCGAAGTTGCGTCGTTCAAAAACCAGTTGACCCCACCGGTTGTAAATCTTCATAGACTGAACGCTGGCCAGCCCTCTACCCCGTGGATAAAATACATCATTCATCCCGTCGCCGTTGGGAGAAAAGGTATTGGGCACAAAATAATTTTCCGTTTTGCAGGCTACGTCCACTACCATTTCAGCCGTATTGACGCAGGTATTGCTATCGGTAACCTGCACCTGGTAGGTAGTGGTATATTTTGGACCGGCAACCGGGAAAGGGCAGGCTGCACAGCTCAATCCGTCTGATGGCGTCCAGACATACTTAGTTGCGCCTCCGCTATAGCTAACGGGCAGGGGTATACTTCCGCCCACAGGTATCAGCACATTTTGCGTGGTGATGACCGGCAGAGGCGCCACCGTTATAGTATGTAAAGCCGTTTGTTTACAACCGAAGTTATTGGCCGCGGTGAGCGATATATTATAGGTTCCCGGCGACGGATAGGTAATGTCATTATTCCGTTCAGCGGACGTTCTGCCGTCTCCGAAATTCCAGTTCCAGAGGATGGCGGTATCGGGCGGACTGGCGATCTGCCCCTTAAAAACCACGGAGCGATCAATGCAGGTGATGTCGTCAAGGGCTATCACCGGATCGGGCGTCCGGTACACGTTCACGGTGTCTGCAAATGTCTGCTGACAACCGCTCTCCGTGGTGACCGTTAAAGCCACCGGGTACAATCCGGGCTGGGGATAAGCATGTGCCGGAGGGTTTTTATCGGCAGAAGTCTGGTTATCCCCAAAATCCCATACCTGACCGGTAATCGGCTCATTACTGATGGAATAATTGGTCAGGAAAATCATTCCCGAGTCACAAAATTGCTTTTTGTCAATATTGAAAACCGGCACGGCGCCCTTGATGCTTATAGATGGCAATGCCGAAGGCGGAGGTACATTGACCCGGCAGTCCTGCGCGTCTGTCAGCAGCACGGTAGGGCGATATGTATTGGGGTAATTATACAGGTGGCTCAGCGTGGTCTGTCCGCTGGAATCTATCTGTCCATCTCCAAAAGCGAATTTATAGTTTATATCCGGAGGAATGGTGAAGGTGAAGTCAACCGCCAGTTCGTTGCATGCGGTATAGGGCCCGGGATAGGTAATCTTTGTGAAAGCAACCGGGTCGTACACGTCCACATGACCTACTGCGGAATCAAGGCAACCGCCAAATCCCTTTACAAATAATTTGACTTCGTAATTGCCAAAATCATTATAGAAGTGCTTAGGATCAGAAAGTATAGACGTAGTGCTATCGCCAAAATCCCAGTAAAAGGATTCGAAATTCTTTGACTTGTTGAAGAATTTGGTCTCCAACAACCGGCATACCGACGAGGTGTCTATTGACTCAAATGCCGCTATCGGTGTAGTTACTTCTATATAATTCGTTTTCGTGAGGGTGTCTTTACAGCCATAGCGATCCGTTACCACCAGTGAGACGTTATACTTACCATCCGCATAGGTATTATCCGGATTCTGATCGGTGGACGTATTCCCGTCTCCGAAATCCCACCAGTAACTTAATCCGCCTCCCCGTGAAGAATCGGTAAAGGCTAAGGGGAGTCCGGTGCAGTACATGGTTTTTGCGGCGCCAAAAAGGGCTTTGGGTGAGGAAACGGTAATGGAATCTGCCAGCGCAAAATTATCGGTACATCCGTCTGCATCTTTCACGGACAAGCGAATATAGTAGCGCCCCGTATCTGCATACTGATGCATGAATGGCGGCGCCGTAAACCGTCCGGTCGTATTATCTCCAAAATTCCATAACCACTCTGTCACCGGAGATGCCGACACTGTTTGATCTTCGAAAAGAGTTGCATCCGTTCCGCAGTGGACCATATTGGCGGGAGCAAACTTCGCCACGGGTCCGGTTATCTGAATCGTCTTACTTTCTGTAGAAACACAGCCGTTCTTATCCGTAACCGTCAACTCCAGATTCCGGTCGCCCGGCACCTGAAAAGCGCTGTCAAAAACCCAGTCGTTACGCACTTCTGTTCCATCTACCGACCAGCGATAGGAGGCGATTCTTGCCGTATCCTCTACCGGAGTAAAGGCAAGCATCGTATTCCTGCACAAAGCAGTTGCCGGCAACGAAAAATCTGCATTAGGTGAAAACAACGCAATCTCCTTCTCATAAACCGTAGTACATGAATCGTTGGATACCCTAAGCCGAACCGTATATTGTTTTGAAGCTGAATAAGTATGGCTGCCAGGGTGCTCCAGGTCTGAGGTAGTGCCATCTCCGAAATCCCAGTAAAAGACGTTATTACCATGATGCGTATCCAGTTTAGAATCATTCGTGAAAGACACGGTTAATGTATTATTACAGTTCACGCTATAAGTAAAGGAAGCCACCGGAGCATTTTTGTGAAACAGGTTGTTGCCGATAACCGGTGTGCCGGCGCAACCATTAAAGAGGGGAGTCAGTTTCACACTTACCATACCCGTATCCCTGAACAGGTGAGCGGGGTTTTGTTCATCCGAGGACTCACCATCACCAAAATCCCAGAGCCATTCGTTAGCCGGAACCGGCCCTACGGACATTGCTGAAAACTTCACCGTATCTGAGACGCAGTTCCCTCCGCTGTTATCAAAACTGAAATTTGCTCCCGAGGGTGGAGTACCTACTTTTATGACGTGAGGTGCGGACGTAACGGTACAACCACCGACGGTGGTGACAGTGACGCTGACCGGAAATACGCCCGCGGCGGTATATGTATAAGCAGGTAATGTCGCGTTGCTGCTGCTCCCATCGCCAAAGTCCCACAAATAAGAGGCTATGGGCTCGATAGACCTGATTACAGCACCAGGATGGACAACCAGTCCCGTGCAACCTTTATCAACATCTGCAGCAACCCGCACTGTGGTAGGTATAATTCTGACAAAAGATCTTTTGACAATACTGTTACCACAGCCATTTGCGGTTTCTACTGTCAGCTTTACATCGTAGCTGGCTGCCGCGGTATAGGTATGCACCGGGTTTTGTTCTGTAGAGGTCTGCCCGTCGCCAAATTCCCAAAGCCAACTGATGACCCCGGGCGTATTATTCTGAAACTGTACCACCTGCGGAATGCTGCAGCCGAGGTTATTGGTAGCTGTAAAATCAACCGGTGCCTTTGGCGTTATTTTAATGGGCTTGGTAACCGTATCTGCGCAATTATCAAACCGGCTGATAAGTGTTACCGTATAATCTCCCGGATCCCTATAGGTTTTCAACGGGTTTAAATCCGCCGACTGCGTTCCGTCTCCCAAATCCCACAACCAGGTACTTGCCCCCGGGCTGGAATGATTGACAAAACTAACCGGCTTTACCACGCAACTACTATCCGGCGCGTCAAAATCAGTAGTATGGGTAGCCACAGTGATGGTCTTTTTGACGGTATCCCTGCAACCATATTTACTTTGTGCAATCAACTGCACGGTATAGTCTCCGTCAGCAGCGTAACCTGCCAGAGGATCGGGATCTGCGGAGCTTGTTCCATTACCAAAATCCCAGCTATAGGTCAACTGACCCGGGCCGCTCGACTCATTGGTAAATGCAATGCCAAAAGGAGGGCGACATTCAGCAGCCGGTGCGCTCACAAAATCGGCTGAAATACCCGCCACCATCCGGATATAGCGTCCGCGATTCAAACGACTGCTACAGCCATTACTGCTGGTGACGGTAAGCGATACATTGTAATACCCGGTTTCCGTATAAGTATGACCGGGGTTTTGATGAGTGGAGGTACCTCCATCGCCAAAATCCCACAGCCAGTCGCTAATCGTTCCCACCGCAGTGGAAGCATTTCCTGTAAACTGAATCGTGGCCGGTAAGCAGGCGGTAGTCATGTCAGCCGACATGGTAGAAATCACCGGAGAAGGGTAAACGGTAATATAATCTGTTTTAGTTACGGCATCTACGCCGTTTTGATTACGTACCACCAGCGTCACGGAATAAGTTCCGGGTTGGGAATACGTTGTAGAGGGATTTTTTACGTTTGCCAAATGGCCGTTGCCTAAATCCCAGTCCCAGTATTTTGGATCGCCACCGGACTCATCTTTAAAACTGACACTCAGGGGAGCACAGCCGGATAATTTTGACCCTGAGAAATTGGCAACAGGCGCCTGTGCACGAACAACCTGAAACAGCAACAGTATGATGATCGTATTCAGTATTCCTTTTTCCAAGCTGTAACAGTTTTATCCAGGGACGCGGCATCATTTTTCCAAAAACATGCAAAAAATGTCTAACGACAGCCGCAAAACTATGGCTTTTATAAAACAATTGGCATCCATGAAGCATTTCTTCGATGAGCGTCAATCATTAAAACAAATACCCGTTTGAATATACGGAAAAAACGATGCAACGTTGGGTGCCGCAGGCGCGTTAGCTTTTCTTAATGAGCTTCAGGTAGGCCTCCCGGTTA